>NZ_JBFIII010000025.1 GCF_041601295.1 Immundisolibacter sp. | reverse complement strand
CGGCGGCCGGGGCGCTGCTTCATCTTCGATGCAAGCCGTCCCGGGCGAGAACTGGTTCGCCCGCTGTCGTTCGTTACCGATCGACGCTGAACCCGAGCGCTGCTGCGATGGCTGTCAAATTGCCGTCACTTGGCCTTGGGATTCGCGTCAAAAGGCATGTGGTGCTACGCCGTTGACGCCGGGAGGTCGTTTAACTAATTGTAAATAATATAGTTATAAAGTTGGCACTCTGTTTGCTTTGAGCCAGTCCGAACCTTTTGGACAGGAGCGGATCAGGCATGGCAACAGCAGAAGCAGACTTGGATTTGGGCGGTGAAGCCACCAAGAAGAAAGGAGGGATGAAATCACTGCTGATCATGGCCGGCGGCGGACTTGTCCTGGTGGGCGCCAGCGTGGGCCTGAGTATGTTTCTCATGGGGGGCGACAAGGCCGCCGAGAAGCCCGCAGCCGGGGAGCATGCAGCCCCGAAGAAAGCGACTGCGCCGGCTGCTTATACGCCGCTTGATCCGCCGTTCGTGGTGAACTTCGAGGACGACGGGGCCATTCGCTTCCTGCAGGTGTCGGTCGATGTCATGAGCCGCGATCCGGCGGTCGGCGAGGCGGTCAAGCTGCATATGCCGGCCATTCGGGACCAGCTGATCATTTTGTTCAGCAGTTCCGACTACGCCACGCTGAGCAGTCGAGAGGGCAAGGAGACGCTACGCGCCGAGGCGCTGACGACACTCAAGGCGCTTCTGAAGGCCCAGCACGCGCCTACCGATGTGGACGGCCTGTATTTCACCAACTTCGTAATGCAGTGACATGGCCGACGACGAGCTAGTGTCACCGGCCGAGTTGAGCGCGTTGCTGGACAGCGCGCCGACCGCGGCCAAGCGGCCCGGCCGCGGCGGCGGGGTGGAGCCGTACGACCTGACCGACCGTATGCCATTGCAGGATGGCACTGACCTGCCGGCATTGCAGCGGGTCACCGAGTACTTCTGTGAGGGCCTCAGCCGGGCGTTGACCGTCTATTTGGGGCGCGAGACGCTGGTTTCGTCCCGTGGTGCGCAGACCCAGGAATTTCGCGAGTTCGTACACGGCCTGCCGGCGCGCGCCAGCATTTGTGGCCTGGAAATGGCGCCACTGGCGTGCTCGGCAGCGCTCGCGCTGGACCCGTCGTTAATTTTTGCCGTGGTGGAGAGCTTCTTCGGTGGTGGACGGGCCACCCCGGGGCCAGCCAACCGCGATCTGACGCCCACCGAGCGGCGCATGCTCGGCAGCTTGCTGGATCTGTTGATTCCGGAACTCCAGGCCGCCTGGGCTCCGGTGCTGCCGCTTCAAATGTCAGTCGCGAGCAGCGATGTGGATCCGTTGCTGGTGTCGTTGATCGATCCGGCGGAGATGGTCCTGGTGCACAGCTACGAGGTGGCGGTGCTGGGCGGTGGTGGGGATTTTCGCCTGGCCATCCCGTTGCCGGCGTTGCAGGGCGTGTGGCCAACGCTGCGGGGCGGGGTGCCGGCCAAGGCGCCCGATGACAGTGGCTGGCGGTCGGCGCTCACCAGCCGTGTGCTGCAAAGCCCACTGTCGATGCGCGCCATCGTCGCCGAGAAAGTTTCCAGCCTGCGCCAGGTCCTGGGCTTGCAGACCGGCGACGTACTCGTTTTTGACCGCGACGAGAACGCCCGTCTGGAAGTGGACGGGCGGGCGCTGTTTATAGGGGAATTTGGTGTGAGTAACGGCAGCAACGCGGTCTCGGTGACCCGGCGCTTGAAACGCGGTGGCATTGGCGAAACAGGAGGACAGTCCTAATGAACGCTGAAGTGGATGACGAACTGGCGCAGGACACGGTGGCTGCCCAGCCGAAAGTCGATGTACCCCCTTTGACCCCGGCACCGGCTGCGACTCTCGCCGCGCCTGTCACTGGCGGTGGCCGCGATGTCGACCTGGGGTTGATTCTGGATATTCCGGTCACCCTGACGGTCGAGGTCGGCCAGGCATCCATGAGCATCGCCCGCTTGCTGGCGCTTGGCCAGGGCGCGGTGGTGGAACTGAACCGCGTGGCCGGGGAGCCTCTGGACGTGCTGGCCAACGGTA
The DNA here is from genome assembly GCF_041601295.1 of Immundisolibacter sp. Taxonomy (NCBI): domain Bacteria; kingdom Pseudomonadati; phylum Pseudomonadota; class Gammaproteobacteria; order Immundisolibacterales; family Immundisolibacteraceae; genus Immundisolibacter; species Immundisolibacter sp. The sequence continues at coordinate 29,647 of NZ_JBFIII010000025.1, read as the reverse complement.
CGCTGGTGGCACGGGGCGAGGTGGTGGTGGTCGAGGACAAGTTCGGCATCCGCCTGACCGAGGTCCTGAATCCGGTCGAGCGCACGCGGAGCGTCGCTTGATCCGTTCGCTGCCATGCCTGCTGCTGTGCCCGATGTCGGCCTGGGCGGCGCCGTCGGCGCTGGCCGCCAGTGGCCAGATGGTGGTCAGCCTGGCTGTGGTGGTGGCGCTGATCGGCGGCTTGTATCTGCTCTTGAAGCGCATGCAGACGCGCCCCGGGCTGGGTGGCCGCATTCGCGCGCTGGCGGCGCTGAACCTCGGCGCCCGCGAACGGGTGGTGCTGCTTGAGGTGGCCGGCCGACAACTGTTGATCGGCGTCGCACCCGGACGGGTGCAGACGCTGATGCTGCTTGGTGACGCCGATGTGAGCCGGTCGCCGGAGGCGGTGAACGAGACCTTTGCCGCGCGACTTGGCGCCGCGCGGGAAGCCAATGCCGAGGGCGCGTCGTGAAGCGGCTGTGGCTCGCTTTGCTGCTCCTGACACCGTTGCCGGTGTTGGCGCAGGCCGGCTTGCAGGCGCTGACGCTGACTCCGGTCGCGGACGGCGGGCAGAGCTGGAGCGTCAGCCTGCAAGTGCTGGCGGTCATGACCTTCCTCACCCTGCTGCCCGGGGTGTTGCTGGCGATGACCTCGTTTACCCGCATCGTGGTGGTACTGGCCATCCTGCGCCAGGCGCTGGGCACCGGGCAGACGCCGTCGAGCCAGATCCTGGCCGGTCTGGCGCTGTTGCTGACGCTGTTCGTGATGGGCCCGGTCCTGACGCGTATCAACGGCGAGGCATTGCAGCCGTACCTTCAGGAAGAACTGACCCTGCCCGATGCGGCGGTCAAGGCCTCGGCGCCGTTGCGTCAGTTCATGCTGGCGCAGACGCGTGAATCCGACATTGCGACCTTCGCGCGCATCTCCGGCAAGGATGCTTCCTTCGAGAGTCCGGACGCGGTGCCATTCACGCTGCTGACGGCGGCGTTTGTCACCAGCGAGCTCAAAACCGCGTTTCAGATCGGATTCCTGCTGTTCGTGCCGTTCGTGGTGATCGATCTTGTGGTGGCCAGCGTCCTGATGTCGCTGGGCATGATGATGCTGTCACCGATGATCATCTCGTTGCCGTTCAAGATCATGCTGTTCGTGCTGGTGGATGGCTGGAGCCTGGTCATGGGCACGCTCGCCGGCAGCTTCTACCGATGAGCGCCGGGTCATGACCCCGCAGGTGGTCCTGGACATCGGCCGCGACGCGTTGTGGACCTGCTTGATGCTGGCCGGTGGCCCACTGCTGGCGATGCTCACCGTAGGTCTGCTGGTCGGCATGCTGCAGGCCGCGACGCAGATCAACGAGATGACCCTGAGCTTCGTGCCGAAGCTGATCGTGATGGCCCTGGTCCTGGTGGTCGCCGGCCCCTGGCTGTTGCAGACGCTGATCGATTACACGCAGCGCCTGATCACCGATATTCCGGTCCTGGTTGGCTAGGCCGTGGACATCGACAGTGCCCGCATCGGAGCCTACGTCGGCAGTTTCTTCTGGCCGTTTCTGCGCATTTCGGCGTTCCTGATGGCGGCGCCACTTTTCGGTTCACGCACGGTGCCAGTACGTATCCGGCTGGTAATCGGTCTTGCGCTGACAGCACTGCTGCTGCCGACACTGCCGCTGGCGCCGGTGCTCGACGTGTTGTCGCCGATGGGGGTGCTCACGGCTGTGCAGCAGGTGGGCATCGGCCTTCTGGCCGGCTTCTCGTTGCAGTTGCTGCTCGCCGCGCTCAGCTTCGCTGGCGAAATGGTCTCGCTCGGTATGGGTCTGGGGTTCGCCTCGTTGATCGACCCGCAAAACGGCGTCAGCGTGCCGATCGTGTCGCAGTTCTATGTGATGTTCGCCTTGCTGCTGATGCTGGCCGTTGACGGACATTTGCTGCTGCTGGAGTTGCTGGCGGGCAGCTTCCACAGTCTGCCGGTGTCGGCGGACGGTTTGCGCTTCGCCGATTTGCAGACCGCGGCCGGGTTCGCGACTGACATGTTTGCGGTCGGTTTGGCGGTGGCCCTGCCGGCGGTCACGGTACTGCTGGTGGTGAATCTGGCCTTCGCGGTGGTGAGCCGCGCCGCGCCGCAGATGAATCTGTTCGCGGTCGGGTTTCCGGTGTCGCTGCTGGTGGGTCTGATGGTGGTGCTGTTCACCCTGCCGGCGCTGCCCGGGCAGTGGGGGCAGTTGTTCGAGCAGGGTAGCGGACGCTTGTTCGCACTGCTGGGGGCGCGCTGAGCATGGCTGAAGAAAGCGCTCAGGAACGCACCGAAAAGGCCACCCCCAAACGCCTTGAGGATTCGCGCAAGAAAGGCCAGGTAGCCCGCTCCAAGGAGCTCAACTCGGCTGCCCTGGTGCTGTTGGGCGCAGGGGGATTGTGGCTGTTCGGCGATCGCGTCAGCGGTGGCCTGTTGCATCTGATGCACAACGGACTGTCGTTCGACCGCGCGGCGGCGCTTGACCCGTCCGCCGTCGGTACCCGTCTGGCCAGCAGCGCCGGTGACGCGCTGCTGATGCTTGCGCCGTGGCTGGGCCTGGTTTTTGTGGTGGCTGCGCTGGCGCCGATGGCGCTCGGCGGCATCCTGTTCAGTACCGACAGCCTGGAACCGAAATTCAACCGTCTGAGTCCGATGAAAGGCATCAAGCGCCTGTTCTCGATCCAGAGCCTGGTGGAAACGGCCAAGGCACTGGCCAAGTTTCTGGTGGTCGGCGGCTTGGCCGTGCTGGTGTTGCGCCAGATGGCGCCGGCCCTGTTGGGCCTGGGTTCCGAGCCACTGGTGATGGCACTGGGTCACGCCAGCAACCTGACCACGCGGGCGTTTTTCCTGACCGCGATGGGGTTGCTGCTGATCGCCGCGGTCGATGTGCCGTTTCAGATCTGGAACCACGTTCGCCAACTGCGCATGTCGCGGCAGGAAATCAAGGACGAGATGAAGGAAACCGACGGCCGGCCCGAGGTGCGTCAACGCATTCGAAACCGCCAGCATGAGCTGTCCCGTCGCCGCATGATGCAGGACATCCCCACCGCCAGCGTGGTGGTGGTGAATCCCACCCACTACGCCGTGGCGCTGCGCTACGACCTTGGCAAGGACGGCGCGCCGCGGCTGGTCGCCAAGGGCGCGGACCTCGTGGCTGCACAGATACGCGCGCTGGCCAAGGAGCATGGCGTTCCAATCCTGTCGCAGCCGCCCCTGGCGCGGGCGCTCTACTACAGCACCCGCATTGGCGCCGAGGTACCGCGCGAACTCTACACCGTGGTGGCGCAGGTCCTGGCTTACATCTATCAACTGCGCACCGCGCTGGCGGCCGGTCGCTATGACGTGCCGGACCTGGACGCACTGCCGGTGCCTGACGAATTGCAACGGCCGCGCGGCAGCGCAGCGCCTTCAGCCTGAGGAGACTTCTAAGTGAATACGGCAACCGCTACCGGCACCTCGCGCAGCTTCGCGGCCTTGGGGCTGGGCACACCACTGCTGGTACTGACCCTGCTTGGCATGATGTTGGTGCCGCTGCCGCCGCTGGCGCTGGACCTGCTGTTCACGTTCAACATTACGCTCTCGCTGGTGGTGCTGCTGGTGGCGGTGTACGCGCTGCGCCCGTTGGACTTTGCCGTGTTTCCCACGCTGCTGCTGGTGGCCACGCTGCTGCGCCTGGCGCTGAATGTCGCCTCGACCCGGCTGGTGCTGCTGGATGGTCACACCGGCCCGGCGGCGGCCGGCCATGTGATCGAGGCCTTCGGTTCGTTTGTCATTGGTGGTAACTACGCCGTCGGCCTGGTGGTGTTCGTCATTTTGGTGATCATCAACTTCATGGTCGTGACCAAGGGAGCGGGGCGGGTTTCGGAAGTCAACGCCCGCTTCACCCTGGACGCCATGCCCGGCAAGCAGATGGCGATCGACGCCGACATCTCGGCTGGTCTCATCACCCAGCAACAGGCGCACGATCGGCGCGAGGTAGTGCGCCAGGAAGCGGACTTCTATGGCGCCATGGATGGCGCCAGCAAATTCGTGCGTGGTGACGCCGTCGCCGGCATGCTCATTCTGATCATCAACATCATGGGTGGCATCGCCATTGGCATGGGCCAGCACGGCATGAGCGCCAACGACGCCATGCAGGTGTTCAGCCTGCTGACCATCGGCGACGGCCTGGTGGCGCAGGTGCCATCGCTGCTGCTGTCGGTGGCAGCGGCCATCCTGGTGACGCGGGTTTCGCAGGCGGAAAGCGTTTCGACCCAGATCAACCGCCAGTTGATGGCCAACCCGACCGCCCTTGGCGTGGGCGGTGGTTTGGTCGGCGTACTCGGCCTGGTGCCCGGCATGCCGCATTTTGCCTTTCTGACTCTCGGCGGCGGGCTGGCTGTGGCCGCCTGGCGCCTGGCCAGGGCCCGGGCCCAGGAAGCGGCTGAGCTTGCCAGGAATGGCGGTCTGGAAGCCTTGCCGGCGCCCGAAGAACACAAGGACCTTGGCTGGGACGAGGTGGCCGGCGTTGACCTGGTGGGTCTTGAAGTCGGCTATCGCCTGATTCCCCTGGTGGACAAGACGCAGGGCGGCGAGTTGCTGACGCGTATCAAGGGCGTGCGCAAGAAGCTGTCGAAAGAACTCGGCTTCCTGCTGCAGCCGGTACACATTCGCGACAACCTCGATCTGGCGCCGGGCGGCTACCGCATCACCCTGATGGGCTCTACCGCCGGCCAGGGCGAGTTGCAGCCGGATCGGGATCTGGCCATCAACCCCGGTCACGTGACCACACCGGTGCCGGGGATTGCCACCAAGGACCCGACTTTCGGACTGGACGCGTTGTGGATCGAGCGCGGCCTGCGCGAGCAGGCGCAGATGGCCGGTTACACGGTGGTTGACTCGGCCACCGTGGTGGCCACGCACCTGTCGCAGGTGCTCATGCGCTCGGCCTACGAGCTGCTGGGCCACGAGGAAGTGCAACAGCTGCTGGATCGCCTGGCCACCCAAGCGCCCAAGCTGGTGGAGAACCTGGTGCCCAAGGTGCTGCCGCTGGGAACGGTGCTGCGGGTGCTGCGCAATCTGCTGCAGGAAGGCGTGCCGATCCGCGACCTGCGCAGCGTCGCCGAGTCTTTGGCCGAGCACGGCACGCGTAGTCAAGATCCTGACGTTTTGACCGCGCTGGTGCGCGTTGCGATCGGTCGCAGCATCGTTCAGGAGGTCTTCGGAACGTCGCCAGAGCTAGCACTGATGACGCTTGACCCCGAGTTGGAACGCATTTTGCTAAAAGCTGTGCAAGGGGGCGATGGCGCACTCGGTGTGGAGCCTGGTTTGGCGGAGCGCCTCAGAAGCCTCCTGGCGGACGCGGCGCAGCGGCAGGAGCTGATGGGCCAGCCGGCGGTGCTGGTGGCACCCAACGCCCTGCGCCTGTGGCTGGCACGGTTTGTTCGCCACCTGGCGGTCGACCTGAAGGTGTTGGCCTACGAGGAACTGCCAGAGAACCGGCAGGTGCGGGTTGTTGCAAATATTGGTGGGCGCTGACGCGCTTTCGGCAAGGTTTTTGACCAGATGCGCCCACGCGGGAGCAAGGAGAGTCGAGCATGAAGATCAAGCGCTATAGCGCGCCCGACATGCGCCGGGCACTGCATCAGGTGCGACAGGAGCAAGGCTCGGAGGCGGTCATCCTGTCCAGCCGTCGCCTGCCTGATGGAGTGGAAGTCATCGCCGCCGTCGACTATGACGCGGCACTGCTCGAACGCCTGGCCGCCAGCGGCGGTGGCGCCGATTCGCCGCACCTGGCCGGCAAGGATCTGCCGCAGGAAGGTCCGGCTGACCTGGACCGTCTGGCCTGGGCAGTCGATCCGGCAATCGAGCAACTCAGAACCGAACTGACCATGCTGCGCGGGCTGCTGGAAGCGGAATTGCGCCAGTCGGCTATAAGCCGGCGCAGCCCCCTGCAGGCACAGCTGGCGCCCTATCTTGAGCAGATGGGTCTGACGACGGACCTGATCGCGTCGATCCTCAGTCAAGTGGCCGAGCAGCGGGATCTTGGCGCAGCCTGGCGCGAGGCGCTGGGCCAGCATTTGACAGCGCGCATTCCGATTGCCGATCAGGGTTTGCTCGACGAGGGCGGAGTGGTCGCGCTGCTCGGACCCACCGGGGTTGGCAAGACCACCACGGTTGCCAAACTCGCAGCCCGCTTCGTGCGCCAGCACGGCGCCCGCCACCTGGGCCTGCTGACCACCGATAACTACCGCGTCGGCGCCCATGAACAACTACAGAATTTCGGTCGCCTGCTGGGCGTGCCGGTGCAGATGGTGGATTCAGCCGACGATCTTGCCGTAGCGCTGGCGGCGCTGGCCAACAAGCGTCTGGTGCTGGTGGATACCGCCGGCATGAGTCAGCGGGATGTGCGCATCGGCGAGGCTCTGGCGAGCCTTGGGCGCAGCAATATGCGCAGCTACCTGGTCCTGGCGAGCAACGCACAGGAAGCGATGCTGGACGAGGCGGTCACGACCTTCGGCGCCTTGCCGCTGAGCGGTTGCGTTCTGACCAAACTGGACGAATGCCCAACCCTGGGCGGCGCCTTGTCGGTGGTGATTCGTCACCACTTGCCGCTGGCCTGCGTGACCGACGGCCAGCGAGTCCCGGAGGACCTGCATCCGGCCCGCGCCCGCGATCTTGTCAACCGGGCCGCGCAGCGGGTTCGCGCCCGTGCCCAGCCGTCTCCGGCGCCAAGCGCGGCGTCGACATCAGCTGCTGTGGCAGGCCAATTGAGGGCGGTGGCCCATGCTTGATGCTGCTGTTGACCAGACCCACGGCCTGCGCGGTTTGCTGGCGCCCCGGCCGGTGCGGGTGATCGCCGTGACCGGCGGCAAGGGCGGCGTTGGCAAGACCAATGTGGCAACCAATCTTGGCGTCGCCCTGGCGCAGCGTGGGCGCGGCGTGATGCTGCTGGATGCGGACCTGGGCCTGGCCAACGTCGATGTGCTGCTGGGAATCAAGCCGCGCTGGACTTTGGCGCAGGTGTTGTCCGGTGAGCGCGAACTGGCGGAGGTCGTGGTGCAAGGCCCGGCCGGGCTGCGCATTGTGCCGGCCGCTTCGGGAGTGGCCGGCATGGCCGACCAGCCTGCGGCCGTCTATGGCGGGCTGATCCAGGCGTTTGGCGAGCTGACAACGGATCTGGACGTGATGCTGGTTGACACCGCCGCCGGCGTTGGCGAGGGCGTGCTCAGCTTCGCCCGCGCGGCACAGGATGTTTTGCTGGTGGTGTGTGACGAGCCAGCCTCGCTGACCGATGCCTACGCACTGATCAAGTTGCTCAGCACCCAGCATGGGGTGAGCCGGTTTCGGATACTGGCCAACATGGTTCGCCGCGCTCGGGATGGTCGTGAGTTGTTCGGCAAGCTGCTGGCGGTGTGCGACGAGTACCTGGACGTGGTGCTGGAGTTTGTCGGCGTGCTGCCTTACGACGATTACCTGCGCAAGGCCATTCAGCGCCGGCAGACCGTGATGGAGGCGTTTCCCCGCAGTCCGTCGGCGTTCGCCTTCAGGCAACTGGCCGAGCAGGTGGAGAACTGGCCGCGAGCCTGCGGCGCCAGCGGACATCTGGAGTTTTTCTTTGAGCGGATGGTGCAGCCCCTTTCGGTTGCTGTAGGAGGAGAAGCATGAATGCGGTTCTTGCGTACAAGAAAGCGGCCAAGCCTGATGCGGCTGCCGACCAGATCGACCGCCTGGTGCGTGAACACGCACAACTGGTCAAGCGCATTGCCTACCACTTGCTGGCACGACTGCCGGCCAGCGTGCAGGTGGATGACCTGATCCAGGCGGGCATGATCGGCTTGATGGAAGCGGCGCGTCGTTACGACGACGGTCAGGGGGCGAGTTTCGAGACCTACGCCGGCATTCGCATTCGCGGCACCATGCTGGATGAACTGCGCCGCAGTGGCTGGTTGCCCCGCACTGCTCTGCGCAAGCTGCGGCAACTGACCGAAGCGACCCGGGCGGCCGAGCGCGAGCTCGGCGGCGAGGCGCCGCCGGAAGCCATTGCGCGCCAGCTTGGCATGGATATGGAGGCCTATTTCACCCTGGTGCGAGAGGCCTCGGAGTTCGGCGTGTTGCGCTTCGGTGACCTCGCCGGCGAGGACGAGGAGCCCTGGGAGAACAACATCGCCGATGCCTCGCCAGGACCGCAGGCGCAGGTGGAGGACGAGGATTTGCGTGAGCGGGTCGCCGGTGCGGTGGGCGACTTGCCACCACGCGAACGCATGGTCATGTCGCTGTATTACGAGCAGGAACTGAACCTGCGGGAAATCGGCGAGATCCTGGGCGTGAGCGAGTCGCGGGTGTGCCAGATTCATGGCCAGGCCCTGCTGCGCCTGCGCAGCCGCCTGGGCGATCGGGACTGAGCGGAAGCTAGGGCGGGGTCTGGCGCATGGATATTCTAAGTTTCGCCGGTGTGGCGATGGCGTTCATCGCCATCCTGGGCGGCAATGCGCTTGAGGGCGGGCATGTCGGCTCCTTGCTGCAGGGAGCCGCCTTCGTCATCGTCGCAGGCGGGACGGTGGGTTCCGTCATGGTGCAAACGCCGCTGCCAACTTTCATGAAGGCCATGAAGATGGCCGCCTGGGTGTTCCTGCCACCCAAGCTGGACTTCAAGTCCACGCTGGAGAAGATCGTCGAATGGGGCAACGTGGCGCGCCGTGAGGGCCTGCTGGGTCTGGAAGAGATGTCCGAGGCCGAGACCGATCCGTTCACAAAGAAAGGTCTGCAACTGTTGGTGGACGGCAGCGAGCCGGACACCATCCGCGGTGTGCTCGAAGTGGAGCTGTCGGCCACCGAACACCAGGAAACCACTGCTGCCAAGGTCTTCGACGGCTTGGGCGGTTACTCGCCGACCATCGGCATCATCGGCGCCGTGATGGGCCTCATTCACGTGATGGAGAACCTGTCCGATCCGAGCAAGCTTGGCCCGGGCATTGCGGTCGCTTTCGTCGCCACCATTTACGGCATCGCGTTGGCCAACCTGTTCTTTCTGCCAATGGGCAACAAGCTCAAGGACGTGGTGCACCACCGCAGCCAGTTCAAGGAAATGACCATCGAGGGCCTGGCTTCGATTGCCGCCGGCGAGAACCCGCGCAACATCGAACTGAAGCTGCAAGGCTACATTCACTAAGTCGCCGCCATGGCCCGCAAACCCAAGCACGAAGAGCACGAGAACCACGAACGCTGGCTGGTGTCGTATGCCGACTTCATTACGCTGCTGTTTGCATTCTTCGTGGTGATGTACTCGGTGTCCTCGGTCAATGAGGGCAAGTACCGGGTCATGTCGGATTCGTTGATGGCAGCGTTTCGTTCGCCAACCAAGGCGCTCTCGCCGATACAGATCGGCAGCATCGCCAAGGCCCCAGCGTCGTCGGCGGTGGAACTGCCGCCAATGGCGGTCAGTCGGGTTATGGAGCAAGCCCGACGCGGCCCCGCCAAGGGTGGAACCGACGGTGATGCGGCGGCGGCTGCGGCAGCCGCCGCTGCCGCCCAGCAAGCCTTGCATCGGGTGGCCAACGACCTCGCCAAGGCCTTCGAGTCGCTGATCGCACAAGACCTGGTTGCCGTGCGCGAGGGGCGCCTGTGGCTGGAGGTGGAAATCCGCGCGGCAGTGCTGTTCGACTCGGGCAGTGCGCAAATCAAGCCCGATGCCCTGCCGGTGGTTGATCAGGTCGTGGACATCCTGTCCGGGGTTCCGAACTCGGTGCGGGTCGAGGGCTATACCGACGACGTGCCGATCGCGAACGGCCAGTTCCGCTCGAACTGGGATCTGTCGGCCGCCAGGGCCGGCAGCATGGTGCATCATCTTTTGCAGCACGGCCTGGCCCCGCCCCGCCTGTCGCTGGCCGGTTACGGCGAATACCGGCCGCTGGTCGAGAACGACACCGAAGAGGGCCGCAGCCGCAACCGGCGTGTGGTGTTGGTGGTCCTGGCAACGCCCGACGCCGCAGCCCAGCGCGACCTGGAGCTTGACGTCGGCCGCACGCAGCAAGAAGCGACACAGGTGCCGTTCCTGCCCGGCGCGGAGCCGCATCCGTTGTTGGTGCCGCTTGCCCCGGAGGGCGCCGCGTCGCCCTTCGCAGAACCGGTTCGCAGCGTTGGCGGACGTTGGCCGTCCGACCGCAATGGCGGTGATGTGCCGGCATTCGTGGCGCTGCCACCGCTGCCGCTGATAGCGCAGCCCCGCTAGTCACGGTCCGCCTGATCGGCCGGGATCCGCGGTTGCGGTAGGGGTCGGCGTGAAGCGACCCCGGCCGACCTGCTATGTTGTGCGACCGCGTGCCGATTGGCGCGCCGGGCCGCGCAACATCTATCGCCAGGGACTGTCATGCAAACGCGATTTCCGGATGCCGTGCGTGCCACACAGGAGGGCACAGCGGTCGAGCGCATCATCCGCAAGTGCGTGCATTGTGGCTTCTGCAATGTCACTTGTCCCACGTTTCAGGTGCGCCGGGATGAGCTCGACGGTCCGCGCGGACGTCTGTACCAGATAAAAAGCGCCGTCGAGACCGGCGTTGTCACAGCATCGCTGCGGACGCATCTTGACCGCTGCCTGACCTGCCGCGCCTGTGAGACCACCTGCCCGGCCGGGGTGGAATACGGCCGGGTGCTGGATTACGGGCGTGAACTGATCGAGCAGGCCGCGCCGCGCAGTCCCGGGCAACGCCTGCTGCGCCGCGCGTTACGGGAGGTCTTGCCACACGCCGGACGTTTTGCCCTGCTGCTTCGGTTCGGCCGCCTGCTGCGGCCTGTGTTGCCGTCCCGTCTAAGGGAGCTGATTCCGCCGACGCGTGCCGCCGGTGTATTGCCGACCCGACACCACGCCCGGCGCATGTTGCTGCTGGGTGGCTGCGTGCAGGACGCCATCGATCCGCGTATCAACGCTGCCGCGACGCGGGTGCTGGACCGGCTTGGTATCCGTCTGGAGACGATCAGCGGCGTTGGCTGCTGCGGTGCCATCAGCCAGCACCTGACGGCGCCGGATGAGGCGCGCAATTTCATGCGTCGCAATATCGATGCCTGGTGGCCGCAGATCCAGGCCGGCGCCGAGGCGGTGGTGGTGACCGCCAGCGGCTGCGCCGTGCAGGTCAAGGACTACGGCCATCTGCTGGCCGACGACCCGGCGTATGCAGCGCGTGCGCGCAGGATCTCCGAGTGTGCGCTCGACCTGTCGCAGGTACTGGAAGCGGAGGACCTGTCCGGCCTGAAGCCGGCCCCCGGCACGCCCCGTCGCGTTGCCTTTCAGAGCCCCTGCACGCTGCAACACGGCCAGCGCCTGGGCGGCGTGGTGGAGGGGCTGCTGCGCCGGGTCGGATTCGAGCTGTTGCCGGCGGCGGATGGCCACCTGTGTTGTGGAGCGGCCGGTACCTATGCCTTGCTGCAGCGCGAGTTGTCGCAGGAGCTGCGTGGGCGCAAGCTCGCAAGTCTTGCCGCGGGTGCTCCGGCGCTGATCGTTACCGCCAACATCGGCTGTCTTGCGCACTTGCAGGGCGCAGCTGCGGTGCCGGTTCGGCATTGGATAGAACTGCTCGATCCCGGCTTTGGCTGACGGCTTGTAACCGTTTCGCGCGCGCCCAATCTTAAGATCTATGCCCCTTGTGCTGGAGCCTGCCATGTCTGCCGAGACCCTCTACGCCACACCGGTCAACGACTACCCGCTGACCGTGGATGTGGAACGCGCCGAGCCGGTCGGCGCCGAGCGCGCCGCGCTGGAGGCGCGCATCCGCGAGTTGCTGCAGGCTCAGGATGCGGTGCTGGTGGCGCACTATTACGTGGACGACGCGCTGCAACAGCTGGCCGAGAGCAGTGGCGGTCATGTGTCGGATTCGCTCGACATGGCGCGCTTCGGCAACGAGCACCCGGCCTCGACGCTGATCGTCGCCGGCGTGCGCTTCATGGGCGAGACGGCGAAAATCCTGAACCCGGAAAAGCGCGTGCTGATGCCGGAACTGGAGGCTACCTGTTCGCTGGATCTGGGTTGTCCGATCGACAGCTTCGCCGCCTTCTGTGACCTGCATCCGGACCGCACCGTGGTGGTGTACGCCAACACCAGTGCCGCGGTGAAAGCGCGCGCCGACTGGTTGGTCACCTCATCGTGTGCGGTGGACATCGTGGCTCATCTGCGTGATCAGGGGCAAAAAATCCTCTGGGCGCCGGACAAACACCTGGGCGCGTACATCTGCCAGCAGACCGGTGCCGACATGCTGCTGTGGGATGGCGCCTGCATCGTGCACGAGGAGTTCAAGGGCGACGAGCTGGCGGCGCTGCGCCGCGAACACCCGCGCGCCAAGGTGTTGGTGCATCCGGAGTCTCCGGCCAGCGTCGTTGCCCAGGCCGATGTGGTCGGTTCCACAAGCCGCATGGTCAAAGCCGTGCAGGAACTGGATGCCGACGAATTCATCGTCGCAACCGACCGCGGCATCTTCCACAAGATGCGTCAGCTGGCGCCGGGCAAGCGACTGATCGAGGCACCCACCGCGGGCAAAAGCGCCACCTGCAAGAGCTGTGCGCATTGCCCATGGATGTCCATGAACAGCCTGAATGGCCTGCTGCGGGCGCTCGAAACCGGCGTGGGTGAAATCCACGTCGACCCGGCCATTGGCGCCCGGGCGCGCCTGCCGATCGACCGTATGCTGGAGTTCACCCGTCGCCAGAATGTACAAAGCGCGGGCGACGCGTAGATCCGCCCGGCAATGCTCGGGGGCGCCAGCACCCGCCGCCGATGGCGTCGCAGGTTCCGGACACAGTGACGCCGTGGCCCGCCCGCGTGTGTGGCCTCGTCAAGCAGGCGGTTCCGCGATGAAGATGACGGAGGCCGGCGTCTGGGTGTGTGGATGGAGTGGTTCACGTACCTCCAGCAGCCGAAAGCCGTTATTCACGAATAACTCCACCCAGCTGTCCAGGGTCCGAAAATACCAGGGCGCCGGGTCGGTGAAATCGGCACTGAACCCGGCCCATGAACCAGCGCGCCAGCCGTCCTGGTAGGGCAGATCGCCACAGGCGAAGACCGGATGCAGGGTTTGTACGATCAGTGAGCCGTGCGGATTGAGCAGTAATGGCGCCGTCCTGAATACGTCCTCGACCGATTCTTTGCCCAGCAGCGAGAAATTGCAGGCAATGACATCGACCAAAACGCCGTGTTTTCCGGTCGCGAGGTCCTCGTAGGAAACCTGAAGAAAACCACCGCCCCCGGCGGCCATGGCATCCGCGATGAGGCCCGGCACCGCATCGACGCCCAGCGCCTCGATGTTGCGCGCGGCCAGTTCCCGAACCAGCCATCCCTCGCCGCAGCCCAGGTCGAGAACCGAGCCTGGCCGGCGGCTGAGTATGGCCTCGACGATGGCCCGATCGGTCACCTGCACGCGGCTGTCGATTTTCCGGTCGCGTACCGCGACCGTCCACGCTGCGGCATTCCGGCCCCAGGACTCGAGTATTCGGGCCTCGCTGAATACCTTGGCGCTCATTCAGTCTGGTCCGTCGAGCTGAACTAGGGGCTTGCATCCGGTGCTCTGCCATACCGGCGAAGCACGACTCCAGGTGCGTGGATTCATGGCGCCGCAGTGGACCGGCGATGGGTGACCATCTTTCGCGTGAGCAGGCCGATGGACAGCCCCTGCGCGAGTATGGAAAACACGACCACGCCGTAGGTCAGGGCCACAACCGTATCGCGCGCCGGGCCAGCCGGCAGCGACAGCGCCAGCGCCACCGAGATGCGGCGAACAGCAGCAGCGACAGCATGCCCTGCATCAGGACGTCCGAAAAATCGATCGAGCGCAGCAGCGATTCCTCGTACTGGCGCAAGTCGTGAGCGATGCCCACGGCGTCCAGTCCGACCAGGGACAGAGACAGGGCAAGGGCTGCCGCCATCACCCCGATGGTGGTTGGGAAACCGACGAAACGGTGGTTCAGATACGCCAAAAGCGCGGTAATGACCAGGCAGATTGCGGCGATATTGAGCATGCGCGGGTTCAGTCTCCATGGTGTGCCCGCGCAGCCTAACCCGAAGCCGCGCCAGCTGGCGACGGGCCGTCGTTGTCCGGTCGGGCCGTGCTGACGATGTCGGGTTCGGCGTGACCTCACGTACCATCTGCGGACATCAGGACGGTGGTCATACAGACCCAAACCGATCGGGAGGCCCATGATTCGCACGATGCTGTACCGACCCGCGACGCGGCAGATTGCGACCGGGGCAGAGGAATTGGTCGATGCCTGGCGCCAGGAGCCGGACGCAATCCTGTGGGCGGATCTGTCGGACAACCCGCCGCAGGCTGAGCGCGGCATGCTGGTCGACAGCTTCGGTTTGCACCCTCTGGCGGTTCAGGACGCGCAGCGCAGCCGGCACCCGCCGAAACTTGAACTGTTCTCAGATCACGTGTTCATCCTGTTGAAGGGACTTGGCGCGGCCTCGGCGCAGACGCATTTCGAGTTCGAGACCATCCAGATCGCCATGTTCATCGGCGATCGATACTTCGTGACCCGTCATTCGGGACCGTCCCTGTCCATCGACCGGCTGTGGCAGGCACTTCAGGATGAACCTTCCGGATTTGCCGCCGGTTCCGACGCCCTGGCCCTGCGGCTGTCCCGGATTTCGATCGACCGTTATCTGGAGCGGTTGCTGATGCTGGAGCCACGGCTGGAGGATCTCGAACAGGAAATCGTCGCCCACCCGCGGGACGAGGTGCTGGCCGAATTGATCGGATACAAGACCAATCTGCGTAAATTCCGGCGCGTTCTGGTCTACCACGTACAGATATTCCAGGAGCTGCTCAGCGACCCGCCAGCGCAGATACATGCCGAGCGGGTGCACGAGATCCGGGATGTCTACGAGCATCAGGAACGCGCCAGCAGCCTGGCGACGCTTTACTACGAGGTCGCCTCGGATCTGATCGACGGCTACATTTCGGTCGCCTCCCATCGGCTCAACAACATCATCCGGGTGCTCACCATCATTACAGCCATCTTCGTGCCGCTCAGTTTCCTGGCCGGTGTCTACGGAATGAATTTCGAGAACATGCCCGAGCTGAAATCGCGCGCCGGCTATTTCGTGCTGCTGGGTGTCATGGGCGCCATCGCCACGGTGCTGTTGCTCCTGTTTCGCAAAAGGCGCTGGTTGTGACGGTGTGGGCGCGGCACCAGGCGTGGAGATGAACAGATGAGGCTTGCGAATCCCGTGGCCGACGCGGCGCTGGTTGCCTTGCAGGGCTTGACCGGGCGGGAGGGCGGCCTGTTCTCGGTCCAGTCGAACTGGCGCTCGGTCGAAGCTTTCTGGCAGGCCACAGTCGGCGGGCTGTCCCGGCCCTTGTTCGCCGTCGGCGACGTTGCCATCACGGTCGGTAGTTTGCTGCGAGTGATCGTGATCTTTACCCTCGCCTGGTGGCTGTCGCGGCTGGTACAGCTTGGAATGAGCCGGGTGGCTGCCTACCGCCCGAATTTCAACCAGGCCTCGCTCTACACCCTGAACCGGCTGCTGCACTACGTCGTGCTCACGCTTGGTTTCATCATCGGGATGGCGTCCATTGGCCTGGATCTGAGCAAATTTGCCTTGTTCGCCAGTGCGCTGGGTGTGGGCGTCGGCTTTGGCCTGCAGAACCTGATCAGCAACTTCGTGGCCGGCCTGGTGCTGCTGTTCGAGAAATCGCTCAAGGTGGGCGATTTCATCGAGCTTGAGTCCGGCATCAGCGGCGAGGTGCGCGAGATCAATTTTCGCAGCACCCTGATCACCACCAACGACAACATCGACATCGTCGTGCCCAATTCGGTGTTCGTGAACGGGCATGTGACCAACTGGACCATGCGCGATGTGATCCGGCGCATCCATGTGCCCTTCGGTGTGGCCTATGGCTCGGACAAGGACCTGGTGCGCACGGCCGCCCTGGAAGCGGCAGGCATCGTGCGGCACACGCTCACCGGCATCGACTCACGCCAGCCCCAGGTCTGGCTCACCGCGTTCGGTGACAGCAGCCTGAACTTCGAGCTCATCGTGTGGCTGACCTCCGAGGCGGTGAAGCGCCCCGGCGCGGTCCAGGCCGACTACTTGTGGGAGATCGAGACCGCGCTGGGCAAATACGGTATCGAGATACCGTTCCCGCAACGGGACCTGCACATTCGCAGCTGGTCGGACAGTGCCCAGCCGCCGGTTCCGGTGCGTATCGACCAGCCGACCTGATCCTTCGGGTGCGGCGGCACACGCGTCGACGCTGACCGGCTGTTTCCCGACGGCTCAAACCCCCAGCGCGTCGAACTCGTTGACCAGCAGCGCGACCGGAAAATCCGCGAGCAGCTCGCCAACACCAACCCACCGGTCCTTGCCGCAAGCTGCTTGGCCGCCGGTCAGGGTGTTGTGCCAGTCAGCGCCGGCATCGTCGGGTAGCGCAACGCGCGTATCGCGCCAGTCGATGCGCAGCGCCGCCTCGGCCCGGTCATCTGACAGTTTGCTCAGCAGGCGTGGCACCACCGTCACCACGGCCTTGCCCTCGAGAACGCGGCCATAGGCGCAAACGTGGTCGGCGAACTTGCCCTCTACCTTAAGTGGCCGGTAGTCGCCGTCACGAAACACCTGTGGCCATTGCCTGCGCAGGCTCAGGCTGCGCCAGATCAGGTACAGCTTGGCGCGCCCGTCCTGCGGAGTCTCAACCAGCGGCCGCAGGCGTTCCGCCCACCGGGCCGGCTCCACATCCAGCAGCGCCTTGAGGTCGGCCAGATGCCGGCGGCGAAGGCCATAGTCGACCGGGCGGCGGTTGTCCGGATCGACCAGGTGGAACTGCCACAGTTCGCTGCCCTGGTAGATGTCCGGCACCCCCGGCGAGGTCATTTTTAGCAGGGTTTGCGCCAGGCTGTTGAGCAGGCCCTGGTGGGTCAGGCGCCGCGCCGCGGTGGCCAACTCGGCCAGGAACGGGTTGGTCTCGCTAGGGGTCAGCAGATCCTGGATGAAGCCGGACAGCGCTGCCTCGTAATCGGCGTTGACGTTGATCCAGCTGCTGTGGGTCTTGGCCTCGCGTACCGCTTTTGCCATGTACTGCTCGATACGCGTCCGGTACTCGGCCAGTGCCTCGGCGTCCGGCTCGTGAAGGGGCCAGGTGCCAACCAGGGTTTGGTACAGCAGATACTCATCGCTCGGCGAGGGTGCCAGCAGGCCGTCCAGCGGACGTTTCCTGCTGCGATTCAGGCGCCGCCAGCGGTGCACGGTCAGCTTCCAGGCGGCCGGTACTTCGGACAGCACGTTGATGCGCGCACGCACGTCCTCGGCCCGCTTGCTGTCGTGGGTGGAGGTAGCCAGCATGTTGTGCGGCCAGTGTTTGGCGCGCGTGCGAGTGGCGGCGTGAAAGACGGCCACTGAAATACCGAAACGTCGTGGATCGCTGCCGACATCATTGAGCGAGATCAGCCGGTGGTAGCGGTAGAAGGCAGTGTCTTCCAGGCCCTTGGCCATGACCGGGGCGGTGTACTGCTGGAACTTCATGGCAAAAGCACGTACCTGGTCGCGGTAGCTCGGCCGTTTGTCGGCGCCGATGTCGGTGGTCAGCACGTTGCGCACGAAGTCGTAGATGCCGACGTCGGCCGCCTGGCTGCGGCGTTTGGCCACGGCCACCGCCCAGTCGATGTGGCGCCGGTCGTCAGCCGACACGCGCCCGGCGGTGATATAGGTCCGATACACGGGAAAGCAGGCGGTAACCTCGCTCAGCGCGTTGCGCAGGCCGTTCAGCGTGTAATCGCAGGTGTAGCGGCTGGCCCCGGCGATTCGCGCCAGCTGATTGGCGAGCACGTTCAGCTCGCTTGCCAGGGCCGAGCGCATGATCAGCTTCTTGCACTCGTAGACCAGGTCGTCGAAATCGCCGGCGTGCGGCGCGAAGTCGGCATAAATTCGCGACATGCGCCGTTGCGCCGCGGGATCGACGAACAGGGCGTTGGCGAGATTGGCGAAGCGATAGCCGGTAGCGCCGTGGATCGGCCAGTCGTCCGGCATGCGTTCGTGCTCGGCGAGGATCTTCTCGACCACCAGGTAAAGCGGTAGCTCGCCGCGGTCCTGGCCCGTGGCGACCGGTGCCAGGCTGCCGTTGCGACGGTTTTGCACGCTCGCCTGCAGACGCTGGAAATAATCGTGCGGGTCGTTCAGGCCATCGGGGTGGTCGATGCGCAGGCCGTGCAGGGTGTTATCGGCGATCAGGTCGAGGACCAGGCGGTGGGTGTCGTCGAACACGGCCGGGTTCTCCATGCGCAGTGCCGCCAGGTCGTTGATGTCGAAGAACCGCCGGTAGTTGATGTCGTCGGCGGCGACCCGCCAGTAGGCCACGCGCCAGGCCTGTGCCTTGATCAGCTCGTGCAGCTGGTCGCGCCTGGCCTGCTCGCCAGGTCGGCCGTTGAATTCTGCAAGGCCTTGTTCGATGTGCTGCAGGATGGCTGGCATTGCTTCGCACAGTGCCGCCAGCTGCCGCTTGTAAACCTCCTTGTCGCGGTTCCGCTCGGCAACCTGTCGCTCGTGGGTCTCATGTTGCGGTGGCAGGTGGCCGAAGGCCGTGAGCAGACTTTGCAGTTCGTGCAGGCGCTCGTGGTCAGGGCCCAGGGTCGTGGCCAGACGGTCCAGGTGCAGGCCGACAATGCGTGGGTACTCGGCCGGATCAACCGGCAGGCGATGCTGGTAGTAGTTGACGGAAAATTCGCCGCGAGTGGCGTCGAACACCAGTGTCAGCTCCCCGCGGCTGAGCACCGCGCCGTAATGATCGCCCAGCAGCGGCAACAGGACCTTGCCGCGCAGTTCCGGATTCAGCGGCTGCCAGTCGATGTCGAAGTAGTCGGCATACACCGAGGCGGCGCCGTTCTCCAGCACGCCCAGCCACCACTGATTGTCCGAGCCCATCACCCCCATGTGGTTGGGCACCATGTCCAGAATCTGGCCCATGCCATGCTCCTGCAAGGTGGTGATGAAGCGCTGGAAATCCTCGGCACTGCCGATTTCCGGGTTGATGGTGTTGTGGTCGACGATGTCGTAACCGTGACTGCTGCCCGGGCGGGCGCGCAAATAAGGCGAGGCATAGCAGTGGCTGATGCCCAGATCGGCCAGGTAAGGCACCAGCTCGGTAGCCTGCGCCAGGGTGAATTCGTCGTTGAACTGCAGGCGATAGGTGGCGCGCGGGACGGTGGTGGCGGGCGGTGACGACGCGGGCTGGTGGCGCGGCCAAACGCCGCTGCCGCGCTCATTGCGCAGGATGGTGGTGATGGACTGCCAGCGAGCGTCATCGGCCCAGGCGTCCAGCGGCAACGGCAGCTTGCGCCGCCAGTTCGGATGGCCGTTGGTGCTACCCGGCAGGTTGGTTTGCTCGATGACGCCGAAGATGTCCTCCGGTTGCACCACCAGCGCGCACGACGGCGTGCGGGCAAGGTAATGGTGTACGGCGTCACTCAGTGCGGGGGTGATGTCGGGGACCGTCACCGGATCGATGCCGATGTCTGGCGGCAGCAGCTGCTCATGTTGCAGGGCGATCAGTAGCCGGGCGCGGTCCAGGGCGCGTTCGGTCACGGCGTTCTCGTGCAGCGCTGGCGTCGGAAACAGGTCAAGCTCGGCACGGGTATCCAGGTCGAAGCTCTTCCAGTAGCCGCGCAGGGTTGGCAGGTCATGCGTGCTGACCACCGCCAGGGCCTGATGCGGGAACTCGCCTGGCGGTTTGAACGAACCGTCGTCGACGCGTTCGAAAATCAGCGGTCGGTAGCACAGCACGCCGGCCGTGGTCAGCGCGCCGCGCAGACCGTCCGGTACCGTGCCCAGATCCTCGCCGATCACCAGGCATTCATTACGCTGGCTTTCGAGCGCCAGGATGCCCAGAAGGTCCTGGAACGGGTAGCTGACGTAGGCGCCGTCCTCGGCACTGCCGCCTGCCGGCACCCAGAACAGGCGCATCAGACTCATGGCGTGGTCGATGCGCAGCGCGCCGCAGGGACTCATGGTGGCGCGCAAGGTGTCGATGAACGGTGCGTAGGCGCTCTCGCGCAGCCGATGCGGCACGAACGGCGGCAGGCCCCAGTCCTGGCCATGCAGATTGAACTCGTCGGGGGGGGCGCCGGCATAGGCGCCAAGGGCGTATACCTCCTGCTGGACCCAGGTATCGGCGCCGCCCGGATTTACCCCGAGGGCAATATCCTGGTATAGGCCGATGCCCAGGCCGTGGCTCCACGAAGCCTGGCCAGCCGCGGCCAGCTGCTCGTGGGCCAGCCACTGCAGGTAGGCACGAAAATCAACTTCGTCCGAGTGGGCTTCCGCAAACTGGCGCACGTCCGATGATTTGGGGTCACGGTAGGCCTGCGGCCACGCCGGCCAGCCCCAGACGGTTTCGTCATCGGCCCGAAAATGGGCCTGTAGAGCCTCGAACAGGGCGTGTAGATGCAGCGCCTCCCCCTGCGCGGCGCGGTACTGGGCAAAAGCGCGGGCACGATCGCTGTCGCTTGCCAGGTGGTCGCCGCGAAAATCCCGCCAGCTGAGGCGCAATGCCTCCAGCTTGCAGGCAGTGACGCCTGGGTAATCCACCTGCTCTGCTGCACGCAAGCGGCGCAGACGCGCCTGGAAGCGTGGACTGGCGATCAGCTCGCGCGTCCGCGCGCTGTCGTTGCTGCTGGCCGCCGCCTCGACATCGATGTACAGCAGGTTCAGGAACAGCCGGCTGGACGGGCTGTAGGGACTGCAATGCTGCGGTTGGTCGGGAAACAGCGCGTGCAGGGGGTTCAGGCCGACGATGCCGCCGCCGGCCTGCGCGGTCAGGCCAACCAGCGTTTGCAGGTCGCCAAAATCGCCGATGCCCCAGTTGCGCTGCGAACGCAGGCTGTAGAGTTGAACGGTCGGTCCCCAGGCGCGGCGTTCCGCGCGCACCGCCTCGGGCTGGAAGCAGGTGGCGGGGGTGATGATCAGGGCCATCTGGGCTGACGCCTCGTCCTGCTGTTGCGGACACTCCAGCTCGAACCGGTGGTAGCCGGTCACGCCCAGTGGCGGTAACTCGAGGCTGTATCGCCGATAGCCGGTCCCGCCGATCTCCCGTTCCGCAACCGGGGTGGCCTGTGCCGGTCGAAACTCGCCGCCTCTTCCCTTGTCCGTTTCGGGGGTCAGACGCCACTGAAATACCCGCTGCGTCCAGGCGCTCGGGACGGTAATGGTGATCTGAATCGGCGCCTGGCTGAGCGTCAGTACCTGCACCGGTGGCAGCAAGCGGCACCAGTCGCGCGCCTCGATCTGTTCAATCAACTCGGCGCTGTCCGCGTCGGGTGCCAGGTGCATGGCGGCGAGCAGCGCGCGGCGCGTGGTATCGGACACGGCATGGCTGCGGCCCCACACATCGTGATACACGGGCTGGATGCCGCACAGCTCGGTCAGGCGCGCGAGGGTCGGGTTCTGAGGCATCAGCCGGCGCCCCGCGCTGCCAGGGTCCAGGCCACCGACCAGGGCGGTAGCTGGCCAGCGTCATGCGCGGTGGTCGACAGATTGCGGCTCAGGTAGAGCACCCGCCCCGGCTGCATCGGCAGCTTGACCGGCGCGTCGCCCAGATTGGCCGCGAGTGCCAGCTGGCTGCCGTCTCCCAGCTGCCACTGCACAGTCAAGGCGCGATCGCCGGTTAGCGTGAGTTTGCCGCTGTCGCCCGACATCCCCGCCAGCCGGGGGATGATTTCGGCATGCCGGATCGCCAGCAGGTGGCGGTACAGGGCCAGCCAGTGATCATGCGGCGGCTGGTCCAGCGCCGACCAGTCGAGCACGCTGGCGGCAAGGGTTGCCGGCGCGTTGGGGTCGGGTATCCGCTCCAGCGCGGCGGGGTTGGAGAAGCGGGTGAAATGCGCGAACTCCCGCCGCCGCCCGTCGGTAACGGCGCGGGCCAGTTCGGGTCCGAAATCACAGAAAAACAGAAACGGCTGCGCGGCGGCGAATTCCTCACCCATGAACAGCATCGGCGGCTGGGGCGCCAGCAGCAGCAGCGCGGTGGCCGCCTCAAGGGCGACCGGTGCCGCCAGGTGACACAGGCGTTCGCCAAAGGCGCGATTGCCAATCTGATCGTGCGTCTGCAAGGAGTTGACGAAGGCGGCCGGCGGCAGGTGGCGGCTCGGCTCGCCGCGACTGGCGCCCTGGCGAAACGGCGACGGGTCGCCCTGAAAGGCAAAGCCCTCGCTCAGGCAGCGACCCAGCTGGGCCACCGGGGCGCTGGCAAAGTCCGCGTAATAGCCATCCTGCTCGCCGCTGAGCAGCACGTGCAGGGTGTGGTGAATGTCGTCATTCCACTGCGCGGTGGCGCGCCTGGGGTGGCCGTCGGGGTCGCGCTCCAGCCGGTGCGCCTGGTTGCTTTCGTTCTCCAGCACCATGTGAATGAGCCGTGTTCTGCCGGGGCCGGCGTGCACCGCCGCGCACAAGGTGTCGATGATGTCGGGCTGCGAGTCGTCGCAGATGGCATGCACCGCATCCACGCGCAGGCCATCGAAGTGGAACTCTTCCAGCCAGTACAGGGCGTTGTGAATGAAAAAATCGCGTACCACCTCGCTGCCGGGCGCGTCGAAGTTGATGGCCGCGCCCCACGGTGTGGTGTGGCGCGGGTTGAAAAATGCCGGCGCGTAGGCATGCAGGTAATTGCCATCCGGCCCAAAGTGGTTGTAGACCACGTCCAGCAGCACCATCAGCCCGCGCGCGTGCGCCTCCTGGATCAGGGTTTTCAGAGCCTCCGGCCGGCCGTAGGCGGCATCGGGGGCAAACGGCAGCACCCCGTCGTAACCCCAGTTGCGCCGGCCCGGAAAGTCGGCCACCGGCATCAGCTCAATGGCGGTTACGCCGAGCGAGACCAGGTAATCGAGGCGCTGGAGTACGCCATCGAAATCCCCGCCGGGGCTGAACGCGCCCACGTGCAGTTCGTAAATAACGGCTTGCTGCCATGGCCGGCCGCGCCAGTCGCCGTCACGCCAGTCGAAGGCGGCCGGATCGATGACCTCGCTGGCGCCCTGCACATCGTCCGGGTTGAAGCGGGAGGCCGGATCCGGCACCCGCAGCGCGCCGTCGATAAGGTATCGATAGCGCGTACCTGCGCCGATGCCGTCCAGTCGCAGTGTGTGCCAGCCCGCAGCGTCGGGGGTGAGGGGAATCAGGCGCTCGCCGGTCGCCGTTGTCAGTTCAAGTTCCACGCGCCCGGCGCCGGGTGCCCACAGGCGAAACTGCGTCGATGCCCCATCGACCTGGGCCCCGAAAGGCATGGCATGCTGCCGTTTCATGCCGTCTCCTGTTCCGTCAGCAGAACCAGCGAACGTGCTTCAAGCGGGTAGGGGATGTTGCCTGGATAGGCGCCGTCGGCGACCAGGCCACTGTGATAGTGCGTGTCCAGCAGGACTTGCCAGCTGCTGCCCGATTTCAGTTCCGGCAACTGAAACGGCAGTGGGTCGTGGTGTGTGTTGAACAGCAGTATGAAGTCGTTGTCGCGGACCGGGCGACCCCGCTGGTCGTGCTCGGTCAGCGAGCGGCCGGACAGATACACGCCCAGGCACCGTGCAAAGTCGTGATCCCATTCGTCCTCGGTCATCTCGGTCCCGTCCGGCTTCAGCCAGTGGATGTCCTTGATGTCGGCGCCATGAATGGGCTTGCCCTGAAAGAAATGGCGTCGGTGGAACACCGGATGCTCGCGGCGCAGCTGGATGATCCGCTGCACGAAGGCGAGCAGCTCCTGGTCGGCGGCCGACAGGTCCCAGTCGATCCAGCTGATCGGGTTGTCCTGGCAATAGGCATTGTTGTTGCCGCCCTGGCTGCGACCGATCTCGTCGCCGGCCACCAGCATGGGTACTCCCTGCGAGAACAGCAGCGTGGCGAGCAGGTTGCGCTTCTGACGCGCGCGCAGGGCGTTGATTTTCGGGTCGTCGGTCGGCCCCTCGACGCCGCAGTTCCAGGACAGGTTGTTGTCGTTGCCGTCCTGGTTGTCCTCCAGGTTGGCCTCGTTGTGCTTTTCGTTGTAGGTGACCAGGTCGCTCAGCGTGAAACCGTCGTGGGCGGTGATGAAATTGATGCTGGCGTTGGGTGTGCGCCCACTCGACTCGTACAGGTCACTCGAACCGGTAAAGCGTTGCGCGAACTCGCCGATCAGGCCGCCGTCGCCTTTCCAGTAGGCACGCATGGTGTCGCGATAGCGGTCGTTCCACTCGGCCCAGCCGGGGGGGAAGTTGCCAACCTGGTAGCCGCCTTCGCCCAGATCCCAGGGTTCCGCAATCAGCTTGACCTGCGACAGCACCGGGTCCTGGTGCAGGACGTCGAAGAAGGAGCCCAGCCGGTTGACCTCGTACAGCTCGCGCGCCAGCGCCGAGGCAAGATCAAAGCGAAAACCGTCGACATGCATTTCCAGCACCCAGTAGCGCAGCGAATCCATGATCATCTGCAGCACGCGCGGATGCTGCATGTTCAGGGTGTTGCCGCAGCCGGTGAAGTCCATGTAGTAACGCGGGTCGTCCGGCATCAGGCGGTAGTAGGAGGCGTTGTCGATGCCGCGGAACGACAGCGTCGGTCCCAGTTGGTTGCCCTCGGCGGTGTGGTTGTAGACCACGTCGAGGATCACCTCGATGCCGGCCGAATGCAGCGTTTTCACCATGGTCTTGAATTCGCTCACGCCGCCGCTTGAGCTGTAACGGTGCTCGGGCGCGAAAAAACCAATCGAGTTGTAGCCCCAGTGATTGTGCAGGCCCTTCTCGACCAGGTGGCGATCGTCCACAAAGGCGTGGGCGGGCATCAGCTCGACCGTGGTCACGCCCAGGCGCTTCAGGTGTTCGATGACCGGGCTGGTGGCCAGGCCACCATAGGTGCCGCGCAGCTGTGGCGGCACCTCGGGGTGGCGCATGGTGAAGCCGCGCACGTGCAGTTCGTAGATCACCATGTCGTGCCAGTCGATATTCGGCGAACGGTCGTTGCCCCAGGAGAACGCCGGGTCGATGATGCGGCACTTGGGCATCCCGGCGGCGTTGTCGCGGCGGTCGAAGGACAGATCCTGGCGGCGATGGTTGATGCGGTAGCCGAAATGGGCATCACTCCAGCGGATCGGTCCGACGATGTCCTTGGCGTACGGTTCGATCAACAGTTTGTTCGGATTGAACCGGTGCCCGTGCGCCGGATCGTACGGACCATGGACGCGATAGCCATAGAGCAGGCCCGGTCGCGCCTCGGGAAGGTAGCCATGCCAGATCTGGTTGGTTCGTTCCGGCAGGGTGATGCGTTGCAGCTCCCGCCGGCCGGAGGGGTCGAACAGGCACAGCTCGACCTTGTGCGCATGCTCCGAGAACAGGGCGAAGTTGACACCCTCGCCATCCCAGGTGGCGCCGCGCGGAAACGGCTTGCCCGGCCACACCGCATTGATGATCTGTCCCAAGTCAATTGCTCCTGTTCGACCATGCGCCAAGCGCCGCGCTGGACGCATGATGATGTTCGTGACGGGCCACGGGTGGCCGATTTTCAGTGGCCCGCGGGCCGCCAGCCAACTGGAATGCAGGCGTCCGGACCCGGCCGGGCCTCTGCCAGTCAGTTGCCGGTGGCTGGGACCCGCACGGGGTTTTCTTCAGCGTTCCTCATGGGTGGCGCCGAGCTGACCCAGAAGTCCGGATATCGGGATGTCCAGCCAGTCCGGCCGGTTGTCCATCTCGTAGCGGATCTCGTACAGCGCTTTCTCCACCAGGAACAGATCGATCAATCGTTCGGCGTCCTTGTCGTCCCGTGGCCAGGCGGGGCAACCGGTAATCGCGGTCCGGTATCCGCTCAGGAACGCCTGCCTCGCCGACTGCTCCCAGGCCAGGGCCAGGGGTGCCAGGCGATCCCGGTCGCCCGGTCGCTCCGTTGTGCTGCGCTTGACCGCCATGCCGGCCGCGTAGCTCAGTGACCGAAGCATGCCAGCGACATCGCGTAAGGGGGAATGCTTGGCTCGCCGTTCGGCAATCGAGCGACCGGGTTCGCCCTCGAAGTCGATGATCACGAAGTCGTCCTGAACCATCAGCACCTGACCCAGGTGGAAGTCGCTGTGGTAGCGGGTGCGCGCTGCTTCCAGCCCGGCCAGCGCCTGCGGTTTCAAGCTCTCGAGCAACACTGGCCGCAGCGACAGCAGTTGGTCGCAGGAATCCACCAGGGATACGGGCAGCACGGCCCGAAGCTCCTCCAGGCGTGTGAAGGTCAGTACTGCTTCGTGGCGGATACTTTCTACCCATGCGGTCAGATCAGCGCTGTCGATCGGTTCCGGATCGAATGCCGGATCGCCGGTCGTGCGGCCGAAGGCTTGATGCAACTGCGCGGTGCGCTGCCCGAGGATCTGCAGCTGGTGAAGGATGAACGCGTGTGGCTGATCTTCGCTCTTGACCGACTCGGCTACCTGCTCGGCGAAGAACCGGTCCAGGTACTCGACCGTGTAGGTCCATGCCGTGCCCTGGTTCTCGACAAAGGGTTGCAGCAGGGCCAGCGCCATATTCTGGCCATCCGGCCGTTGATATTCGATGACGCCACCGACCGGCACGATGTGCTCGGCGGGCGACTGTTCCGTGAGGAAGCAGCCGATTTCCATTTCCGGGTTCGCGCCGCGTTGCAGGTGCCGGTAGCCTTTCAGGAACATGCGCTTGCCGAAGGAAACCGAGGTGTTGCTCTGTTCCAGCGCCAGATGGTGAACCGGTTCCTCGGCCGCCTGGGCAAGGTCAGGAATGGCGCCGGTGTTGCGAAAGCGCACCGTGCCGTTGCCCATGGGCAGGGTCACACCACCCTGGATGCCATGCACCAGGGCACGGCAGAAGCGCTCGTCGCCGAAGGCGCCATACAGAATCCCGACCCGCGCTTTCTGGCGCACCTTGGCCAGCGTCCACGGCAGCAGGGTTTGCAGCTTGTCGTCACTGGTATCGTCCTCCCAGGCGATGGACAGCGGCAGGAAGTAGGTCTGCGCCGGGCCGGCATCGGCGAAATGCACTTCGATCAGAGCCAGCAACCAGCTGCCGTCCGGGCCGTTCCAGTCGGCTTGCTCGATGATTTCGATGCGCTGTATGGCGCGGCCCTTGGCGGCGAACCAGCGCTTGCCGATCAGGTACGGCGCCAGGACGTCCTTTTGCAGCTGATCCTGCGCGCGCGCGGAGATGGCGCGCCGGACCGTGCTGGCGCTGCTCTTGCTCTTGAAGAAGGTTCGCCAGCCCTCGCTGAGCACCAGCACGGGCGGCTCCCGCACCGGCAGCTGGTCCTGATGCCAGGCCGGCGCGGCAACATCGCTTGCCAGTCGGAAACTGAAATACCCGTAACCCTTGAGTGTCAGCAGATAGGTCAACTCGCCAATCGGAGGGAACGCGGTGTGGCCCAGCAGTTCCACCGGAATTTTGCCCTTGAACTCGGCCAGATCCAGCTCCACTGGCTGCGCCGTGCGCGACAGATTGACCACGCACAGGATCTTTTCGTCCTGCCATTCGCGCACATAGGCCAGAATTTTGCGGTTGCCGGGCGCGAGGAACTTCAGCGTGCCACGGCCGAAGGCGCAGTAATTCTTGCGCACCGCGATCAGGCGCTTGGTCCAGTGCAGGAGCGACGACGGACTGCGGTTCTGCGCCTCGATGTTGACCGTCTCGTAACCATAGACGGGGTCCATCACCGGCGGCAGGAACAGGCCCTGCGGATCGGACTTCGAGAAACCACCGTTGCGGTCGGGACTCCACTGCATGGGCGTGCGCACGCCGTTGCGGTCGCCGAGGTAGAAGTTGTCGCCCATGCCGATTTCGTCGCCGTAATAGATGATCGGCGAGCCGGGCATGGTCAGCAGCAGGAAATTGAGCAGCTCGATCTTCTCGCGGTGGTTGTCCATCAGCGGCGCCAGGCGGCGGCGTATGCCGACGTTGACCCGCATGCGCGGGTCGATTGCGTACACCTGGTACATGTAGTCCCGCTCGCGGCTGGTCACCATCTCCAGCGTCAGCTCGTCGTGGTTACGCAGAAAGATCGCCCACTGGCAGGAATCCGGGATGTCCGGGGTCTGGCCCATGATCTCGACTACCGGGTGGCGGTCTTCCTGGGCCACGGCCATGAACAGCCGCGGCATCAGGGGAAAGTGGTAGGCCATGTGGCATTCGTCGCCGTCGCCGAAATACTCGCGCACATCCTCGGGCCACTGGTTGGCCTCGGCCAGCAACAAGCGGTTCTTGTAATGGGCATCGACCACGGCGCGCATCTGCCGGATGACAGCGTGGGTTTCCGGCAGGTTCTCGTTGCTGGTGCCTTCGCGCACGCACAGGTACGGGATGGCATCCAGGCGCAGGCCGTCCACACCCATGTCCAGCCAGAAGCGCATGACGCGGATCACGGCGCGCACCACGGCCGGGTTGTTGTGATTCAGGTCCGGCTGGTGCGAGAAAAAACGATGCCAGTAATAGGCTTGGGCGACCTCATCCCAGGCCCAGTTGGATTTTTCAGTGTCGCTGAAGATGATGCGCGTGTCGGCGAATTTCTTGTCGGTATCGCTCCAGACGTAGAAATCGCGCTTGGATGATCCGGGCGGGGCACTTCGCGCCGCCTGAAACCACGGGTGCTGGTCCGAGGTGTGGTTGATCACCAGCTCGGTGATCACCCTCAGGCCGCGCCGGTGTGCCTCGCGCACGAAATTCCTGAAATCGGCCCGCGTGCCGTACTGCGGATCGATGTTGTGGTAATCGGAGATGTCGTAGCCGTCGTCGCGAAACGGCGACGGATAGAACGGCAACAGCCACAGCGTGTTGACCCCGAGGTCCTGCAGATAGTCGAGTTTTTCGGTCAGGCCCCGGAAATCGCCGACCCCGTCGTTGTTGCTGTCAAAGAACGCCTTGACGTGCAACTCGTAAATGATCGCGTCCTTGTACCACAGCGGGTCAGTGCGCCATTCGGTGGCCGCGACGGCTTCGGTGAGGCTGGTGCCAGGTTCCATGCGGATGGTCCTTCTCAGAGGAAATAGTCGAAATCGCGCTCGCTGCGCACGCGGCGTCGCAGGCGCAGGATGTGTACCGGCGAAGCGTCAGGCTCAAGGCGGACAAAATTGCTCGGCCCCTGCCACAGATAACGCGCGTCCGACAGCAGGTCGTGGGCCTGGTAGGCGCTGTCGGGGTCAATGCCCAGTTCTGTCAGCGGCAAATTGATCCATCCCGACTGGGGGTTGTACGGATCGAGGTTGGCGACAACAACGATGGTGTTGATCTCGTCGGGCGCCACCTGGTGCGACTTGCTGAAGCACAGCAGCATGTCGTTGTCGATCGGGTGAAAACGCAGGCTCCAGTCCCCTTGCAGGGCCGGGTTGTCGCGCCGGATGCGGTTCAGGCGCGCGATGTAGTGCCTGAGGCTGTCCGACCGATCCAGATCCCACTGGCGTATCTGGTACTTCTCCGAGTCGAGGTACTCCTCACTGCGCGGCTCGCGCGGCTGATGCTCCATGAGCTCGAACGCCGGGCCGTAGATGCCGTAATTGGCGCCCAGCGTGGCCGCCAGGGCAACGCGCAGCAAGAACGCCGGGCGGCCACCGAACTGCAGGGACTCGGGCAGGATGTCCGGCGTGTTGGGCCACAGGTTCGGCCGGAAGTACTCGCGCGATCCGTCCTGGGACAGCTCGGTGAGGTATTCGGTCAGTTCCTGCTTGGTGTTGCGCCAGGT
>NZ_JBFIII010000024.1 GCF_041601295.1 Immundisolibacter sp. | reverse complement strand
GTGAACACGTCCGCGGTATAAAACGACAATTCCATCGCGCGTTTCCCTCCGGACCTTGATAGCGCCTTCACCGGCAAGCAGGTGGCTGTACCGCCGCAGAGTCTAGAACCGGCTGCGACGGATGTGCGCCGGATCTGCTGATATTGTGAGCGCCACGCACCCCCATCATCCCGCCTAGCGAGCACACGCCATGACCGAAATCCGGCCCGAACTGTCCATCGTGCTGCCGGCTCGAAATGAGGCCGCCGCGCTTGAACGCCTGCTACCAACCCTGAAAGCCCAGCAACCGGCGGCGCAGATCATCGTCGTTAACGATGGCTCAACCGATGACACCAGCGAGGTGTGCGCGCGCCACGGCGTGCAGGAAGTACGACACAGTTACAACATCGGCAACGGCGGAGCGGTGAAGTCGGGCGCACGGGCGGCGCGCGGCGAGGTGATCGTGTTCATGGATGCCGACGGTCAGCACGACCCGGCCGACATCCCGCGCCTGCTGGCCCGGCTGAACGAGGGTTACCAGATGGTGGTCGGTGCCCGTGACGCCGGCTCACAGGCCAGTGTGGGCCGGTCGCTGGCCAATCGTTTGTACAACGGCGTCGCCAACTATATGACCGGCCAGCGGATCGCCGATCTGACCTCGGGCTTTCGGGCAGTGCGGGCGGCGCGCTTTCGCGAGTTCCTGTTCCTGTTGCCGAACGGCTTTTCGTATCCGACCAGCATCACCATGGCGTTCTTTCGCGCCGGTTACAGCGTCGCCTATGAGCCGATCGTGGCTGCTCGCCGCACTGGTCGCAGCCACATTCGCCCACTGCGCGATGGCGCCCGGTTCCTGCTGATCATTTTTCGGGTGGCAACGCTGTATGCGCCGCTGAAAATCTTCGCGCCCGTGTCCGGGATCAGCTTCGTCGCCGGGCTGGTCAACTATCTGTATTCCTATGCCACAGTTGGGCGCTTCACCAACGGCAGCGCAGTGCTGTTCACCACCGCGGTAGTGGTGTTTCTGATGGGTCTGATCTCGGAGCAGATCACCACCCTGCTGTATGCCACAACGGCTGGTGAGCGGCGGCGTACGGACATCACCTGACCTCGCTCACCGGCCGCGCCGGGTCGCCGCATGCTGGCCAGCCAGAGCGCCGAACACCAGCGCCGCGCCAATGGTGGCGCCGGCCGACCAGTAGGCCTGCCCGGCGGGTGCGGCAATACAGTTACCCGCGCCGTACAGACCTGCGATTGGCTCACCGTACCCATCCAGCACCCGGCTGTGGGTGTCGATTACCGGCCCGCCCTTGGTATCGAGTACCCCGGCGCACAGGATGATGGCGTGGTATGGGCCGGTATCAGCCAGCGGGTGCAGGGTGGCGTCCGGAAACTCGTTGTGCTGGCCCGGCAGGCGGTACAGGGTATGGAAGAACTGGTCGGTCGGCGACTCGCCGCGGCCGAAGTCGTCGTCCTTACCCTGTCGGGCAAGGTCATTGAAGCGCGCCACGCTGGCGCCGAGATTGCCGGCGAAATCCGCGTCCAGGCTAAAACCGCCACTGTGCGGGGCAAGCTGCGTCAGGCGCGCCGACAGCGCGGCCGTCAACGCCCCAAAGTCCGCACCGCTGATCACGTACGGCGCGGTTTCGGGCGGTAGCGGAAACAGACCGGCAAACTGGCTGGCGGTGCGCTGGTCATACACCATGAACGTGAGCAGCTGGCTGTACTCGGCACGCCGTGCGTCCCACACGAAATGCGCCTGCGAGCGCTCGTTGTAGACGAATTTCTCGTTTACGTAGCGGCGACCGTAGCGGTTGACCTGCAGCATCGAATCGCCGGGCGGTACAAACACGTTCATCGGCACGGCCGAGTTGTGGATGGCCTGCTCGAACAGGATTTCCGCCCACCACGCGTTTTGCATGTTTCCAAACTGCGCGCCGGCCGCTTGTGCGATGGGGACGAAATCACCCTCCGCAGCCGGCACCGTGCAGCCGCCATACACGGGCCCGCGCAAGAATTGCCGGCGCAGCACCGGATTATGGATAAACCCGCCAGTTCCGAAGATGACCCCGCGATGGGCACGGATGCGGTGGGCACCCTCAGGGGTTTGCAGCTCCAGACCCTGCACCGCGCCGGCCTCATCCAATACCAGGCGCCCGGCGCGATGTCTGTAGAGAACCGGAATCTGTCGCTGGCTGAGCGCAGCCTGTAACTGGCGTGCGATCTCCTCGCCCATGCCGGCGCTACCGTCGGCCTTGCGCGGCTGCAGAATGCGCCCATACGGGGCAGCGTTTTCGGGCAGGGTCGGGTAGTAATCCGGCATCCAGGCCACACCATCGGCGCCCGGGAAAAAGGTGGATCGAAGCGCCTCCATCTCCTCCAGGGCGTCAACTACCCGCGCGGCGTTGTCATAAAACGTTTCAATCAGCGCGTAGGCGTCGGCCGGCAGGCCAAGACCCGTGGCGGTCGGGTTATACAGCGTCGGAAACGCCAGTCGCGCCATGTAACGCATGGCCTGCGGCTTGGGGTCGGTCAGACCCTGGGCGCGCATCAGGCTGTTGGCGGGCATCCAGTAGCCGCCCTGCGACTTGGCCGTGGTGCCGCCAAAGTAGTCGGCCTTCTCGACCACCATGACCGCCGCGCCAGCCTGCCGGGCAAACAATGCAGCGCTGGAACCGGCGGCGCCGGTGCCGACCACCAGGACATCGGTTTCCTGGTCGTAGCGATCGACTTCGGCGGCAAGCAAGGCAGGCCGGCCGATAAGACCCGCGCCGAGCAAGCCAGCGCTACCGGCAAGAAACTGTCTCCGCTTGAAGCCGCGCGACTCGGTCATCACCCCCCCCGTATTTGGACGCTCAGCTAACCCGGCGGGCAACAGTCACGCTGACCAGCCCCGGCGGCGGCACTGATTGCGCGTCGACGCGCAGGCCAGCCGACTCGATTAATGCTTTTTGCTGCGGCAACGACAACAACTCATTACCCCAGAAGCGCTCGATGAATTGCGTCATGGCACAGCTCTTGGCGGATCGCAGATCCTCGACATGCTCGGGGTAGGGCTCGTCCACCACCAGCAGTAGGCCGCCCGGTTTCAGAGCGGCGTGGGCACGAGCCAGGATTTCGGCGCGCACGGTGGGCACGGTTTCGTGCAACACCTGGATCAGCGTCACGAGATCAAATGCCGCTTCCTGCTGCTGGCTCTCGGCCGCTGCCAGGCGCGCCTGTGCGCGCTGCGCCACCCCCGCTTGCGCCAGGCGGGCGTTCGCCTGCTCGACCGAACGCGGCTCCACGTCCACGCCGAGCAGTCGGCCATGGGGGTAGGCGCGGGCCAGGGCCAGCAGGGTACCGCCTGCACCGCAGCCAAGATCGAGCACCGCCACGTCGTCGCGTCCGGCCAGTTCCGGCAGGCCGGGCAGGATGCTGCCGACGACAAAGCCGGCGATGCCGGCCGTGACCTTCGCTACGCCATCGATGAAATCCGCATCATGCTGCTGGAAGGTGTAGGCATCACCGCTGCGCAGCAACTGGGCCATGCGATCGAAATCCCGCCCACTGACATGATGAAAGCCGGCCAGCGCACCCAAATAACTGTTGTGCTCCGGGCGCGCCAGCAGTGCCGCCATGTGCGGCGCCAGTCGGTAATGGCCGTCGTCCTGCTCCAGCAATTCCAGTGCATAGCCTGTTTGCAGAAAATGGCGCAGATACTCCGCATTCAGCCCTTGCTGCGCCGCGAGCGCCACCGGCGTAATGCCATCGGCTGCGGCCGCCAGCGCACCAAACAGCCCGGTGTCGACGCCCAGCTCGATAAAGCGGGTGGCGTTATAGCCGACGAAATAATCGACCAGCTTGTGCATCTGCCCGATGCGGTCAGTCATATGTCGTTCTCCAGGGGGGATGCGACGGGCCAGGGCGATCGTAGGGATTTGGGCACCAGTTTAAGGAAGCGCTGAATAAATCCCTCCTGGATTTCTCAGCGCCCGTCATCGGAAAAGCGTGGTTTTCCGATGACTCACAAAATCAGTGGCTTACAGCCACAGATATTGGCAGCGCATCCGTGCACTGCGGGAAACACCAAATACTTCAGCGTCTCCTTAAACTGCGGCCTTGCGCCCAGGATGAACGCCGGGCGTGACAGGGACTTTAGCAACACAACGATCGCAACGGATTAGTGGGCGGGTTGGGCCAAAGATCCCCTGTCCTGTCCTGTACTCAACCCTGGGCAGCTGATCTAGTATGCTCAAGCGCGCGGTCGATGCCAGCGAATCGCGCTCAGCCCCGACAAGCCTGCCACCTTCGAGCAGACACGCCGAGGCTAATAAACCTGTCTGGCCGCTGTGTTGCCCATCCGGAGGAGCGACCATGAACGCGATCAACCCTGAACTCGCTACCCGCATCACGACTGATGCACCGACGCTGGTCGATGGCCCGATCCCGGTCGAGCCCTACGTCTCGGCGGAGTTTTTCGAGCGCGAACGGGAGGCCATTTTCAAGCGCGCCTGGCTCAACCTGTGCCGCACGGAAGACCTGCCAAATGTTGGCGACTTCAAGGTATTCGAGGTCGAGATCTGGAACGCTTCGGTGCTGCTGGTACGCGGCCGGGACGGTGCTTTGCGGGCGTTTCACAATATCTGCACCCACCGTGGCAACCAGATCGCCGCCCGCTACGGCTGCGAGGGCAACACACGTACCTTCGTGTGTGGCTATCACGGCTGGACCTTCGACCTGGACGGTAGCCTGCGCGCGCTGCCGGCCGACGAATATTTTCCCGACATCGACAAATCACGCATGGCCCTGGTGCCGGTCACCTGTAACACCTGGAATGGGTTCGTTTTCGTGAACTGGAACGCCCAGCCCCAGTGGCCGCTGGCTGAATTCCTGGGCGGTCTTGGCCAGCAGATCGACGGCTACCCATTCGACCAGATGGAGCGCGTGGCCCGCTACAGCGCGCGCGTGGCGGTGAACTGGAAGACCTTCATCGACGCTTTCCACGAGACCTATCACGTGGGCATGGTGCACGCCCGCTCGCTGCCGGGCTGCTCGATCCCGATCGACCTGCGTGAGGAGTTCAACACGCTGGCCTCGGCCCGCTTCTACCCACCGCATCACTCCGCCAGCAACCGCATGGCCAGCCGCGTGGATGTCACACCGGTCTGCGGCGCCGCCTGGCAGCTGGGCGCGAGTTTCGCCGCCAACGAACAGGCGCCGCGCCTGCCCGGCACCAACCCCAGCGACGATCCACGCTGGTACTTCGACATCAACGTGTTCTTCCCGAATTTCTTCGTCGATGTCGGTCCAGGCTGGTATTTCACGTACAACTTCTGGCCGGTCAGCGCCGACGAAACCGAGTGGTCGATGGACATCTATCAGTTCGCCGCTGCCGACGTCGGCCAGCGCATCGCCCAGGAACACACCAAGGTGCTGCTGCGCGATCTGCTGTATGAGGATCTGAGCACCATGGAGACCACCCACAAGGCACTGAAGTCCGGTGTGCTAAAGCACCTGACCACCAGTCCCATGATGGAAATCGCCGTGCGCCACCAGTACAGCAATGTGCTGCGCTGGGTAAACGGGGAGGCCTGAGTGATGCCACACCCCCTACCGGACGCCTTTGCCGACCTGCAAATGTATGCCGACCGGTTCGCGCTGCCGACCGAACGCGAACGCCATTCCGAACGCCTGAAGGGGCCGTTCAGCGAATTGCAGGCGCTGTACGATGCGGTCCTGCCCCGCCTGGATGCCATTCAGGGCTACCTGAAGACCCAGCCGTGGCCGGACTTGCCCGAGCGCGAGCAGCATTTGCTTAATCTGGCGCTGGCCTTGATGGAGGTATCGCTGGCCGTGGAATCGCACCACCAGCCAACGGTGCCATTCGGCTTCGACCACAGCCGCTTCAAGGTCCACTTTTAGATCCCGCTTGCCATTCGGTCGCCGTCAGCCTTCCGCCCTGTGCTGCGTATGGACGGCAGTATCGGTCGATTAACCACAAGAATGGCGCCCTTGCAGGCGCCCAAACCTGGCTATACGGAGTTGTCATGGAGACCCAAACGCGCAAGGACGCGCGCCCCAGTGCCTGGTTGCCCGCATTCAGCCGGATGCCGGTCGCCGCCGCCCTGATCGGCCTGCTGCTGGGCAGTAACGCCATGACCGTCAACGCCACCAACGGCGCTTACCTGCCGGGCTACAGCCCCAAGGCGCTGGCCATGGGTGGTGGTGGCACGGCGCTGCCCGAAGACGCACTCACGGTACATAACAACGTGGCTGGCCTGGCGGTGGTGGATGACCAGATCACGGCAGCGGTGACGCTTTACAGTCCGTGGACCAAGGTTGACATCGGCTCGGTGCAGGTACCGACTGACTTGCACTGGTTCCCCGCCCCCGGCCTTGCCTGGCGTCACGGCATTGGCGCCAACAAAGCGATTGGCTTCGCCCTTTACGGCAACGGCGGTATTGGTAACCACTTCCAACCAAGTTTCCTCGACCTTGCCGCCGGGGGTGGCAGCCCGACCGGCATTCCCCATACCGAGGAGTTATCCATCAGCCAGATCAGCATGCTGGCGGTGCCAAGCTTTGCCATGCGGGTCAATGACCAGCATGCGCTGGGTGTCGGCCTGGTGTTCGGACTGCAAACTTTCAAGGCCGAAGGCCTGGCCCTGTTCGGCTGTGTCACGCCTCAGGGCGCCGCCGATCCCGCGTGCGCACTGCCTGGCGGCTTGCCGGCGCGGGAACCGGCGGGCCTGACCAACGAAGGCACGGGCAAGAGCCTGGCCATCGGTTTACGCTTCGGTTGGCTATGGCAGGCGAACAACCGGCTGGACCTTGGAGTCGGCGCCACCACGCCGCTGAAAAGCACCCGCATGCGCGAGTACCGCAACCTGCTACCCGATCATGGCGCCTTCGATCAGCCGGGGGAAGTCAACCTGGGCCTGGCCTGGCACGCCACCCCGGCGGTCACGATTGCCCTCGACTGGCAACGGACCTTTTACGCGGCCACGCGCGACTATGGCAACCCGGGCCCGCTGGCCGGCACCGCGCCAACGCCCGGGCAGTTGCTGGGCAAGCCGGGTGGCTACGGCTTTGGCTGGAACAACCAGGATATCTACCGGCTGGGTCTGCGCTATGCATTCGATCCGCGCCTGACTCTGCGCGCCGGTTTCAACTACAGCGAAAGTCCGGTCGGCAGCGACCAGATCAGCTTTGCCCTGCTCAACCCCGGCATCATGGAGCGCTCGGTCCATGCTGGCGCGACCTGGCGCCGCCGCAATGGCGACGAAGTAACGGTTTCTTTTTTCCGAGGCTTTCGTGAACAGCTGCGAGGCGTCTCGGTGTTAGGACCGGCACAAGTGACCCACCACGAATACGCCCTGGGACTGGGCTATAACTGGCGCTGACAGACGACGGCTTGCCGCGCGCGTCCGTCCCTGAAGCCTGGCTGACTTATGCTTCAGCCCTGGCCGCGGACGCGCCGCAGCAAGTCGCTGGTTGAGCGGGCATGCCGAAACGGCAGGGAATGCACAGCGCCCCCGTAGTTGGAAACAAAATCGGCCCCGACAATGGCTTCCAGCGGCCAATCGCCGCCTTTGACCAGATACTCCGGACGCATCAGGTGGATCAGGTTCAACGGCGTGTCTTCATCGAAGGCTACCACCAGGCTCACTGATTCAAGCGCCGCCAGCACCGCCATGCGCTCGGCCAGCGGGTTGACCGGGCGGTCGGCACCCTTCTCCAGGCGCCGTACCGAGGCATCGCTGTTGACGCCAACCACCAGGCTCGCCCCCAGCGCCGCTGCTCGGTCAAGATAGTCCACATGCCCGACGTGCAGGATGTCGAAACAGCCATTGGTGAATACCAGCGGCCTCAGCAGGGCGGGCAGACGTCGCCGCAGGTCGATGGTGTCGGCGACCAGCTTGCTGGCGTAGCGCGGGGGCGCCTCGCTCACGACGCGAGCGCCTCGTCGATCAGCTCGCACAGGCAATGCAGGGCAAGGATGTGTACTTCCTGGATCCGTGGAGTGGAGCTGGTCGGCACACGAATCTCCAGATCCCGGGCACCCAGGATACCCGCCAGCTTGCCGCCGTCACGCCCGGTCAGCGCCACGACCGGCACCGTTGCGGCCTGCGCCACCTCGACCGCCCGCAGGATGCTCGCCGAGTTGCCACTGGTGGACAGGACGACCAGCACATCGCCCGCGCGCGCCAGTGCCTGCACCTGACGCGCGAACACTTCGTCATACGCGTAGTCATTGGCAACCGCCGTCAAGGTCGAGCTGTCGGTGGTCAGCGCGATGGCCGCCAAGCCGGCCCGTGGACGCTCGAAACGGCCCAGAAGCTCGCCGCTGAAATGCTGGGCATCGGCCGCCGAGCCGCCATTGCCGCATACCAGCAGCTTGCCGCCGGCGCGCAGGCAATCAGCCAGTAGCGCGCCGGCCAGGGCGATGACCGGCGCAAGCGCGTCCGCGCAATTGCGCTTGATCTTTGCACTGGCGCGAAACTGGTCGGCAACAAGGGTTATGGGGTCCATCGGGCTCAGTCGTTGGTGAATGCGCCGCACAGCCAATCCAGCTGGGCCGCATCGAGCGCGCCTGTGACGCTGACGATATCGAAACGACACGGCGGCAGGGTCCGTTGGCGCAGGCCAGCCAGATAATGCTCCGCCGCCAGCCGTATGCGCCGGCGCTTGGCAGCGTTAACGGTCTCCGCGGCGCTGCCGTAGGCGGCGCTGCGGCGGCTGCGCACTTCTACGAACACCAGCTCCTCGCCGTGCCGGGCGATCAGGTCAATCTCGCCGCCGGCTACCCTGAAATTGCGCGCCACAATGCGCAAACCGTGCGCCGCCAGATGCGCGGCAGCCAGATCCTCGGCCGCGCGCCCGCGCGCCAGGTGCGGGGCATCGCTGCTCAAGGCCGCTCCCCGGCCGTGAGCAGTTGCGGCATGCCGTCGTGAAAACGTGCACAGGTCAGCACCTGCCGGCGCAAAGCACCGTCGGCTTCCAGGCCCAGTGCGCCGGTCAGACCATCCGGCAAGGCGTCGACCGACTGCCCGGTCAATAACTGGCTCGCCACCGCGTAGGCATCGGCACCGAGCGCCATCAAGCGCGGCTGATCGCGGTCGAACTGCGGCCAGGCAACCCGCGCCGCCGCCAGGCGATCGCCGCGGCCACCTGCGGTCTGGCGCAGCAACGCCCACGGGCTGTCGCAGAACACCACGCCCTCAAGATCCGCATCGGTTCCCTGACTGGAGCTGCCGCTCCATACCCGGGAGCTGGTCAGCACCGGTACGCCAAACGCGCCGATGTAGCCG
This sequence comes from Immundisolibacter sp., assembly GCF_041601295.1. Lineage (NCBI taxonomy): Bacteria > Pseudomonadati > Pseudomonadota > Gammaproteobacteria > Immundisolibacterales > Immundisolibacteraceae > Immundisolibacter > Immundisolibacter sp. Next base: position 23,034 of record NZ_JBFIII010000024.1, on the reverse strand, counting down.
AGTTGCGGCACGATCTGCCGGGCGTCGGTAGCACTGGCAAGCACAATCAGGCCCTGTCGGCCAGGACCCGATTCAGGGGACAAAGATCCCGAAGCTGGCGGTTGCAGCGCGGCGAGCCGTTCGCCAAGCAAGCCCCGCAAGCGGCCGGCGAAATCGGTACTGCCAGCATCGAACGACACGGCTTGCGTGACCCGTCCACCCTGCTGCGCCACGGCTGTCTGGTAAAGATCGCGCTGACGCCGTCCCCAGCTGTCATCGACGTACAACAGGGCCACTTCCCGATAACCCGCGGCGGCGAATACCCGCGCCCCGGCGGCGGCTTCATCGGCCGGGTCCAGCGATAAGCGATACAGGTTGACCTGCCCGACCGGCGACTGCGGGTTATTCAGCGCGACGGTCGGTCGCGGCAGGGGGCCTGTGGCGAGCGCGGCGACATCGGCTTTTTCAAGCGGCCCGATCAACGCCGCGGCGCCGTCTGCCACCGCCTGGTGATACGCCGCCGCGGCGTCATTGCCAGTGTCGTAAAACCGCAGCTCCGGACCACTATCGGCTTCCAGGCGAGCCGCCACGATACCGGCGGTAATAGCGTCCGCAACCTGTGCGAGCTTGCCGCCATAAGGCAGCAGTACGGCCAGGAAATTTCCCGCCGTCAGTGGCATCAGCGACAGCTCCCCGAGGACCCCGGCGGGAAGCTCGCGCAGCAGTGCATCGCGCTCGGTCGCCAGCTCGGCCGGTAGGGCGAGGTAGATGGTCGGCGCCAGGGCCGCCGCGGCCGCGGGTTCATCACCGCGACCGAGCGCCAGACGGGCCAGCAGGATCTGTTTTTGGCCAATCAGTGCGTCGCCAAGCGGAGCTACATCGACCTGCCCGAGCAGGGCTTGACTGCTGGTGGCGTCGCCAGCCGCCAGCCAGGCGGCGGCGGCGCGCAATTGATATGCTTCCCGCCCCGGCGACTGGCTGGCGCCAGCCAGCTCCTGCCAGGCACGTGCGGCAGCACCGTAATCACCTACCCGTTCGGCGTCTCGGGCGATCTGTTCCGGGCTCACCACCACCGCAGCGACTGGCTTCGCGGCCGGCGGCGAGCTTGCGCAGCCAGCCGCGACAGCAATCAGCACAACGGCTGCCACAACGCGCAGGACAATGTTCAACAAACGGTCCGACCGGCTCCGGGCATAGGTAATGGAAACAACTGCAAGCGGTGGACGATTGTACGTGGTGGCAACACCGCTCGGAAATCTCGCCGACATCAGCCCAAGGGCGCTCAAAGTACTCGCGGCAGCCGATCTGATCGCCGCCGAGGACACCCGCCACAGCCGCCCGTTGCTGGACCACTATGGCATCCGCAAGCCATTGGTGGCGCTGCACTCTCACAACGAGGCGGCGCAGACCGCGCGCCTGATCGGGCACCTCACCCAGGGCCAGCTGGTGGCGCTGATCAGCGATGCCGGCACGCCAGCCATCAGTGATCCGGGTCAGCGCCTGGTAGCGGCGGCTCATGCCACGGGCATCGTGGTGCTTCCGTTACCCGGACCCTGCGCTGCCGTGGCAGCCTTGTCGGCCAGCGGCCTGCCGTCCGACCGTTTCGCGTTCGAGGGCTTTCTGCCGGCCAAGGGCCCGGCGCGGCGGGCCGCCCTGACCGGATTGCTCGACGAACCCCGTACGCTGATTTTCTACGAAGCGCCCCACCGCCTGCGGGCGCTGCTGGATGATGTGGAGGCCCTGTTCGGTGAGCGCCCGGCCGCGCTCGCCAAGGAATTGACCAAGCTGCACGAGGCAATACTCACCGGTTCGGTAGCTGCCATCAGGGACTGGCTTGGCGCCGAGCCCGGCCGCGAACGGGGCGAGTTTGTGCTGCTGCTGCAGGGTGCAACCGCGCCCGCCGCCAGGGCTGACGAGATCGACCTTCTGCTCGGGCGTTTGCTGCCGGTGCTGCCACTCAAACAAGCCGTCACGGCGGCGGTGGCGGTCAGTGGCGCGGCGCGTAACCGCGTTTACCGGCGCGCCCTCGGCTTGCAGGCGACCGCAGCCGACCCCACACTAGCGGACGCGGGGAGTCGGACAGGCAATCGCGTCCTAACGGGCGAGGAAAGTCCGGGCTCCACAGGACGGGGTGCCAGGTAACGCCTGGGAGGCGCGAGCCTACGGAAAGTGCCACAGAAAACATACCGCCGATGGCGTCGCAAGGCGCACAGGCAAGGTTGAAAAGGTGCGGTAAGAGCGCACCGCGCGGCCGGTAACGACCGTGGCAGGGTAAACCCCACCCGGAGCAAGACCAAATAGGGGGACGGTTGGCCGCAAGGTCACGACACGTGGTCCGCGTGGTCCCCGGGTAGGTCGCTACAGGCAGGCGGTGACGCCGGCCGCAGATGAATGATTGCCCTCGACAGAACCCGGCTTATCGGCCGGCTCCCCGCCCTTCCCTTGCCTGTTTCAGGGTCATCACGTCCAGGTGATCAAAACCCCTGGAAGCGCAGTCGCAGGTCAGTCACGTTTGAGGCGTTGGCCAGGGCCGTATCGCGACTGATCTGGCCGCTCTCGACCAAGTCGTACAGATAGTCGTCGAAGCTCACCATGGCATGCTGCTTGCCCGACTTGATCACCTCGTAGATATCGGACTGGCGCTGCGGATCCTCGATCATGTCGGCGATGGTCGGTGTGACCACCATGACCTCGAACGCCGCCACCCGACCGCTGCCGTCAGCACGCGGCAACAGGCGCTGGCTGACAATGCCGCGCAGATTGGCCGCAATCGCCTTGCGCTGCGTGTCCTGCTCCTGCGGCGGGAAGTACGACAACAGCCGCGTGATGGCGTCGTAGCAGTTGGGCGCGTGCAGGGTCGAGATCACCAAATGGCCGGTCTCGCTGGCGCGCACCGCGGTCGTAATCGTCTCGGCATCTCGCAACTCACCGATAAATATGACGTCAGGATCCTGGCGCAGGGCAGCGCGCAAGGCATCACCAAAACCGCTGGTATCTATGCCGACCTCGCGCTGGTTGACGACCGACTTCTTGTCCTTGAACAGGTACTCGATGGGGTCCTCGATGGTCACGACGTGGCGCCGGTCGCGTTTATTGATTATCTCGATCAGCGCCGCCAGGGTGGTGGACTTACCCGAACCGGTGGCGCCGGTGATCAGCACCATGCCGCGTTTGGTCTTGCTGAACAGCTCTATCGCCGCTGGCAACGCCAGGTCGGCGGCGCTCGGAATCTCCGTGGGAATCACCCGCAGCGCCATGGCCACGCTGCCGCGCTGGCGATAGATGTTGGCGCGCAGACGGCCTATGCCGGTAACGCCGTACGCCAGATCAACCTGCTGTCGCTCGTTGAACTGCACTGTATGACGCTCGCTCATCAATACGGCCGCGACACCCGCGACATCCTGGGGCACCAGAACCGGCTGGTCGGGGATCGGGTCAAGTTCCCCCAGATGCCTCCAGTAGGGAGGCAGTCCGGCCTTCAAATGCAAATCGGACACGCGGCTTTCGACCGCCATCGTCACCAGGTGGCGCAAATAGGCCTCACTGTCTGACGCGGCCACCGGCGAACGCGTAGTGCCTGGCTGGGGGTGATCGGGGGGCAGCGCGTCGGACATCTGAGGGTCTTCCAGGTGGATGTTTCGTTAAGCCGGCAGTTTACGTTGCCTTCTACCCGCCAGGCTGTGCGTCAAGGCCCATATCGGCAGCTTGCAACTTGGCCTTGACAGCGGAGGAGCGCAGTTCCTATAGTGGCCCTTGGGTGGGGATTTGTGGGTTCAACTGTCGGAATGTGGGGAATCTGCCCATAGCCCGAGGGAAACATGTTTCGCGGAATCACGGCGCTCAATCTTGACGCCAAGGGTCGGATGGCTATTCCGAGCCGTTACCGTGAGCGCCTACAAAGCGATGGTGTGACCCAGCTCATCCTCACGCTCGATCACCGCGGACACTGCCTGTTGCTGTATTCGCTGCCCGAATGGGAGGCGATCGAGCGCGAGCTGATCCGCGCCCCGAACCTACTGGAAGTGGTGGACCAACTCAAACACACCCTGATCGGGCACGCCACCGAGTGCGAGCCGGACACGCAGGGCCGCATCCTGCTGCCGGCGATGCTGCGTGAGCTGGTCGGCATCGGCCGTCAGGTGATGCTGGTTGGGCTCGGCAACAAATTCGAACTGTGGGACGAGCAGGCTTGGGATCAGCGGCGCCAGGGTTGGCTGCGTGCTGCCCAGGACGGCGCCGTGCAACTGCCGGAGCAGCTCAGCCGGCTGGCGTTTTGACAGACATAACAAGCGTCGGCGGGCACCGGCCGGTGATGCTGGATGAGGTAATGCAAGGCCTGACAATCCAAGCGAGCGGCTGTTACGTGGATGCCACCTTCGGCGGCGGCGGCCACGCGCGCGCGCTGCTGTCCGCGCTAGGACCGGGCGGGCGACTGTTGCTGATCGACAAAGATCCGGCGGCGGTGGCACGCGCCCTGAGCGAATTCTCCGGTGACCCACGTGTCAGCGTGCACCATGGCAGCTTTGCGCGGCTTGGCGAGTTCGTGGACGCGCTGGGCCTGCGCGGACAGATTGCAGGCGTGCTCTTCGACCTGGGCATGTCGTCCATCCAGCTTGACGATCCAAGTCGGGGCTTTAGCTTCAGCCGGCCGGGGCCGCTTGACATGCGCATGGACACCAGCAGCGGGCCGACCGCCTCGCAGTGGCTGCAGGACGCCAGCGAACTGGAGATCTCGCGGGTGCTGCGCGACTACGGCGAGGAGCGCTACGCCCGCCGTATCGCTCGCGCCGTGGTTGCCCGTCGCGGCGAAGCGCCGCTGGCTGATACCAACGCACTGGTCGAGCTGGTGCGCGGTGCAACGCCGCGACGCGAACAGCATAAGCACTTTGCCACGCGTACCTTTCAGGCCCTGCGCATCGCCGTCAATCGGGAGCTGGAAGATCTGGTCGCCGGGCTGGATCAGGCACACGCGGTACTGGCACCGGACGGTCGGCTGGTGGTGCTGAGCTTTCACTCGCTGGAAGACCGCATCGTCAAACGTTTCATGCGCCTGCACGCTGGGCGCTTCGAGGGCGCCGAAGCCATCCCCACACTGGCCTTGGTGCGTGGTCCAAAGAAGGCCGGCCAGGCCGAACTTGCCAGCAACCCGCGTGCCCGCAGCGCCATCCTGCGCGTGGCGCAGCGGCGACCGAACACCCAGCCGGTACCGGCCCATGCTTGAGCGGACCGGGTATCTATTACTGATCGTGCTGGTGCTGGCCGCAGTCGGGTCATCCCTGGCGGTGGTGCAGTTGAAACACCGGGAGCGCAACCTGATCGCACAGCTGAGCCGTCTGCAGCATGAGAGCGACCGTCTGGACGGCGAATGGAGCCGCCTGCTGTTGGAAGAGGCAACGCTGACCACCCACGCCCGGGTCGAAGGCAAGGCGCGCGACGAGCTGCACATGGTGTTGCCACACGCGCAGGAAATCGCCCAGGTGCACCGATGAGCACCTCATTCTCGCAGCCGCGCCACTACCTTGCGCTGGGCCTGCTGTTGCTGGTCGGCGGAGCACTGATGGCGCAGGCGGTATACCTGCACATCCTGCATACCAAGTTCCTAACCGATCAGGGCGATGCCCGTTCGCTGCGCACGGTGCCGATGAGTGCCCACCGCGGAATGCTGCTGGATCGCAACGGCGAACCACTCGCCATCAGCACTCCGGTCGATTCCATCTGGGTAGTGCCGGCAGATTTTCTGCCCGAACGCGCGCGCTGGGGGGAACTGGCGCGCGTGCTCGACGTCGATCTGGCGCGGATCAGCGCCAACGTCACAGCGCGGGCCGACAAGAAGTTTGTTTACCTGCGCCGCTCGGTACCGCCGGAGATGGCTGAGGCGGCCCTGGCGCTCAAGCTGTCGGGTGTCTACAGCCAGCGCGGCTACCGACGCTACTACCCGCTGGCCGAGGCCGCCGGTCAGGTAGTCGGCTTCACCGATATCGACGACCGCGGCCAGGAGGGCCTGGAACTTGCCTACGACGAACACCTGCGTGGCACGCCCGGCAGCGAACGCATCATGCGCGATGCTCGCGGTCGACGGGTGGCGCTACTGGAGGTCATCGCCCCGCCACAGCCCGGCAAGGACCTGAAGCTCTCCATCGACAAACGCCTCCAATACCTTGCTTACCGCGAACTGAAAGCCGCCGTGGTACGCCACAAGGCCGCCTCCGGCATGGCGGTGATGCTGGATGTGGGCACCGGCGAGGTGTTGGCAATGGTCAATCAGCCGACCTTCAACCCCAACGACCACAACGACCGTAACCCCGACGGCCGACGTAACCGCGCGGTCACGGACCCATTCGAGCCGGGTTCCACCGTCAAACCGTTCACGGTGGCGGCGGCGTTGGCCCACCGCAGCTTCGATCCCCACACCATCATCAACACCTCTCCCGGCTATTTTCGGGTCGCCAACCACACCGTGCGTGATGTGCATAACTACGGCTCGCTCGACATGGCGGGCGTGATCCGCAAATCAAGCAACGTCGGCGCAGCGCAGATCGGCCTGTCCATGACCCCCGCGCAAATGTGGGAGACCTTCTCGCACTTCGGCTTCGGTCAGCCGAGCAGCACTGGCTTTCCGGGCGAAGCCAATGGCCTGCTGCGCTCGGCGCAAAGCTGGCGGCGGGTGGAGCAGGTAACCATGGCCTTTGGCTATGGCGTATCGACCACCGCACTGCAGCTCGGTCGCGCGTACGCCACGCTGGCAAGCGGCGGCCTGTTGCGACCAGTGAGCTTCCTCGCCCTGTCCCCGGCCGATGTGCCTGCCGGCACGCGCGCCTTGCCAGCGGACATCGCAGCCCAGGTCAACGCCATGCTCGAGGGCGTGGTGGGCCCGGGCGGCACGGCCACCAAGGCGGCAGTGGCCGGATACCGTATCGCGGGCAAGACTGGCACTACCCATATTGCTAGTGGCGGCGGCTACGATCGCAGCCGCTACCTGGCGAGTTTTGCCGGGTTTGCGCCGGTCAGCAACCCGCGCCTGGCGCTACTGGTCAGCCTGCGCGATCCGCAAGGTGGTGCCTACTACGGCGGCGAGGTGGCGGCCCCGGTATTTCAGAGTGTGATGGCCGGCGCCCTGCGCCTGCTCGGCGTGGCGCCCGACGCAACGCCCGCCGCGCCAATCATTCCGCCCGGACCGGCACCTGGCCTGCTTCAGGCGGCGGGGCGAAACCTGTGATGCCCGCGCGCAACGCGGAGCCTTTTTCCATTCCGCTCGCTGAGCTGCTGGCGGGCTGGTGCGACCCCGGCCCGGCGGGGACCCTGCTGATTACCGGCTTGAGTAACGACAGCCGCGCGGTTCGTGCCGGCGATCTGTTCATGGCCGTGCCGGGTCAACGTACCTCGGGAACCCGCTACCTCGACCAGGCAGTCACCGCCGGTGCCACGGCGGTACTGGTGGACGCCTCCGAAACACTCACGACCCATCCTCAGGTACCGGTGCTGGCCGTGTCCGATCTGGCCGGCCAGCAGGGCCCGATCGCGGCCCGATTTCACGGACAGCCCTCGCAGGGGCTCACCTGTATTGGCATTACCGGCACCAATGGCAAGACCTCGTGCAGTCACTTCCTGGCCCAGGCCCTGCCCCGCTGCGGCATCCTCGGCACCGAGGGCAATGGTTTCCCCGGCCGCCTGGAAGCCGCCACCCACACCACACCCGACGCCCTGGCGCTGCAAGCCTGGTTGGCCCGCCTGCGGGACGACGGCGCCCGTAATGTCGCCATGGAAGTGTCGTCACACGCTGTGCATCAGCAGCGTATTGCCGGCACGCATTTCGACACCGCGGTGTTCACCAACCTCGGCCACGATCATCTCGACTACCACCGCGACTTTGATGACTATGTGGCGGCCAAGGCCCGCCTGTTTGCCAGTCCCGGCCTGCGAGCCGCGGTGGTCAACGCCGACGACGACTACGTGGACCGCATCACGGCGGCCCTGGCGCCGGATGTGCGCCTGTTGACCTACGGCATCCGCAAGGGGGACCTGCGCGGCAGCGCCGTGGCACGCCCTGGCGGCCTGATGGTCGAAATCGACAGTCCCCAGGGCCAGGCGCACTTCGCCAGTGCCCTGCTGGGCGAATTCAATCTGTACAACCTGCTGGCGGTGCTGGGCACGCTGCTGCTGGCCGATGTGCCATTCGCCGATGCCATCGACAAACTCATAGCCCTCTCGCCGGTTACCGGTCGTATGCAGACCTTGCGCCAGCCAGGCGCGCCGCTGGTGGTCATCGACTACGCCCATAACCCGCCGGCCTTGCAGGCGGTGCTGCAGGCGCTGCGGGAACATTTGCCCAGCGGCGGGCGCCTGTGGTGCGTATTTGGCTGCGGTGGTGAACGCGACGCCGCCAAGCGACCGCTGATGGGTGAACTGGCCGCGCGTCTGGCCGACCAGGTCGTGGTTACGGACGACAACCCACGGGGCGAGGCGCCAGCCGACATTGCCGCTGCGATCCTCGCCGGCATGCCCAGCCGTGACGGTGTCGAACTCATTCACGACCGCGCCGCCGCCATCCGACACGCCGTGCACGGCGCGGATCTGCGGGATGTGGTGGTGATCGCGGGCAAGGGCGCCGAACGTTACCAGGTCGTCGCCGGCCAACGCCTGCCGTTCAGCGATTTCGAGTGCGCCCAGGCGGCGCTCAAGGGCAGGCCGTGATGTCGCTGGCCCAGGCCGCCGCCATTGTCGGGGCTGCCAACCGGCCGGCCGGGGAGTTTTGCGGTGTCGCCACCGACAGCCGCAGCCTGCGCCCGGGCGAGCTGTTCGTGGCGCTCAATGGGCCGCGTTTCGATGGTCACGACTACCTTGCCGCCGCTGCCGCAGCCGGCGCCGCTGCCGCGCTGGTGCAGCGCGCTGATCCAGGGTTGCCGTGCCTGGTGGTCGCCGACCCGCTCACAGCACTCGGCCAGCTGGCCGCGGCCTGGCGAGCACGATTCCAGATACCCGTGCTCGCCGTAACCGGCAGCACTGGAAAGACCAGCGTCAAGGAACTGCTGGCGTGTGCGCTGGCCGGTATCGGCTCGGTGCTCGCCACCCACGGCAACCGCAACAATCACATCGGCCTGCCGCTGACCCTGCTGGAGTTGCGAGGCACGCACCGCGCGGCGGTGGTCGAGATGGGCATGAGCCAGGTCGCGGAAATCGCCCACCTGACGCGACTGGCGCAACCGGGCGTGGGCCTCATCACCAACGCCGGCCCGGCGCACCTTGCCGGCCTCGGCAGCGTGGCGGCGGTGGCGCGCGCCAAGGGCGAACTCATTGAGTACCTGCCGGCGTCCGGCATCGCGGTGCTGAACGCCGACGATGCCTACCTGCCGCTGTGGCGGCAGCTCGCGGGCTCGCGGCAAGTCGTGAGCTTCGGCCTCGCCCAGCCGGCCCAGATCAGCGCCGCCTATACCCTGGCGGCCGACGGTACGCAGATCGAACTGCACACCCCGCAGGGGACCCAGCACACCCACCTTCGCCTGCTTGGCCGGCACAACGTGCAAAACGCGCTGGCCGCGACCGCGGCCGCACTGGCCATCGGCCGGCCCCTGGCTGAAATTGCCGCGGGACTTGCCAGCGTGGCGCCGCTGCCGGGGCGCATGTTTCCGGTGCCAGCCAGCGCTGGCGCGCGGCTGATCGACGACAGCTACAACGCCAATCCGCTGTCGGTGCAGGCGGCAATCGACGTCCTCGCCGAGCTACCCGGCGAGCGGATACTGGTGCTCGGCGACATGGGCGAACTTGGCGACCAGGCGCTGGCACTGCACGCCGCGTGTGGCGCCGCGGCCCGCGCGGCCGGCATTGATCGTCTGTTGACGCTGGGGCCATTGTCGGTGGCAGCCGCGACGGCCTTCGGCTCCGATGCACTCCCATGCCGCGAACTGCCACAGTTGCTTGACGCCCTGACCAGCTTGCTGCGACCTGGCGTCACGGCGCTCATCAAGGGCTCGCGCAGTGCCGGCATGGAGCGGGTGGTACAGGCCTTCGCCGTCACGCCGCCGGGTGCGCTGCACTGATGCTGTATCACCTGTTTGACTGGCTGGCAGCCGAAGTGAGTGGCTTCAACGCGTTTCGCTACATCACCCTGCGCACCGTACTGGCGGCGCTGACCGCGCTCGGCATCTCACTGGCTGCCGGTGGCCCAGTGATCCGCTACCTGACGGCGCTGCGCCTGGGCCAGCACGTGCGCCTCGACGGCCCACAATCGCATCACGTCAAGGCCGGCACACCGACCATGGGCGGTGCGCTGATTCTGCTGGCGATCGTTGTCACCACGCTGCTGTGGGCCGACCTTCGCAGCTTCAAGGTATGGCTGGTACTGGCGGTCACGCTGGCCACCGGCCTGATCGGCTGGCTGGACGACTACCTGAAAGTCACGCACCGCAACTCCAAGGGTCTGAAGTCCCGTCACAAGTTCCTCGGCCAGGTACTGGTTGGCGCGGTAGCGGCCTTCGCCATATTTGCGGTTGCCAAACTACCGGCTGAAACCACCTACATCGTGCCCTTCATCAAGGACCTCACGCTTCAGGTCGGTTGGCTATTCGTACCGTTCAGCCTGCTGGTCATCGTCGGCTCGAGCAATGCCGTGAACCTGACCGACGGCCTGGATGGGCTGGCGATCATGCCCACGGTGATGGTCGGGGGTGGGCTTGGCATCTTCGCTTACGTGGCCGGGCATCAGGTGATGGCGCGCTATCTGGGTCTGCCGTATGTGCCCGGAGCGGGGGAGCTTGCCATCGTGTGCGGCGCCATCGTCGGTGCCGGGCTCGGCTTTCTGTGGTTCAACACCTACCCGGCGCAGGTGTTTATGGGCGACGTCGGCGCACTGGCACTTGGCGCTATCCTCGGCACGGTGGCGGTGCTGATACGCCAGGAGTTGGTGCTGTTCATCATGGGCGGCGTGTTCGTGATGGAAACGGTGTCGGTGATGCTGCAGGTGGCGTCGTTCAAGCTGACCGGCAAGCGCGTGTTCGCCATGGCGCCGTTGCACCACCACTTCGAACTCAAGGGCTGGCCGGAGCCACGGGTCATCGTGCGTTTCTGGATCATCACCTTCATCCTGGTGCTGGTCGGCCTTGCCAGCTTGAAGATCCGTTGACGACATGGGCGCCGTGGCACAGCAACTGACAACACGCATGCTGGTAGTGGGCGCCGGTGCCAGCGGGCTGTCCTGCGTACGCTACCTGCAGACGCAGGGCTGCGAGGTGGTCGTGCTCGACACCCGCAGCGCGCCGCCGGGGCTGGACCAGCTGCATACCCTGTTACCCGCGGAGCGGATATTTCTGGGCAACTGGCCCGACGCGGCTTTTGTCGGCGTGGACCAGATCGTGGTCAGTCCGGGTCTGAGCCTCGATGAACCGGCCCTGCGCGCCGCCGCCGCGCGCGGTGTACCCCTGCTCGGCGATATCGAGCTATTCGCCCGCGCCGCCGCACATCCCGTGCTCGCGATCACCGGTTCGAACGGCAAGTCCACCGTCACGACTCTGGTCGGGGCCCTGCTGGAGGGTGCCGGCCGCCGGGTCGCGGTTGGCGGCAACCTGGGCACTCCGGCGCTCGATCTGCTGGCCAGGCCAGCTCCTGACGCCTATGTCCTGGAGCTGTCCTCGTTTCAGCTGGAGCGCACTCACAGCCTGCGCCCCGCCGGTGCCTGCGTCTTGAATCTGAGCGCCGATCACCTGGACCGCCACGGCAGCTTCGCTGCCTACAGTGCCGCCAAGGCATCCGTGCTTACCGGCGCCACAGTGGCAGTGCTCAACCGCGATGACCCCGCCGTGGCGGCGATGGCGGACTCGCTTGCCACCAACCAGCCAGTGATCTGGTTTGGTTTGGGCACCCCTGGCGGCGAGGCCGATTTCGGGCTGCTTGAGGTCGCCGGAACCTCCTGGCTGGCACGTGGCACAAGCCCGCTGTTGCCCGTTGCCGCGCTGCGCCTGCCAGGCCGGCACAATATTGCCAATGCACTGGCGGCACTGGCGCTGGTCGGCGCGCTAGGGGTGCCCGTGGCGGACGTCCTTGAAGCACTGGCGGCCTTCGCCGGCTTGCCCCACCGCACCGAATGGCTGGGCGATCACGCAGGACTTGCCTGGTACAACGACTCGAAAGGCACCAACGTCGGGGCTACCCTGGCGGCCATGGAAGGCCTGGCACCACAGCGTCCCAGCCAACGGCTTGTGCTCATCCTCGGCGGTCAGGGCAAGGGTCAGGATTTTGCGCCGCTGCGCGCGGCCCTGGCCCGCCATGGACGGGCAGCGGTGCTGATCGGCGAAGCCGCAGATAGCCTGGACCGTGCCCTAGCCGGCGTGGTGCCTACACAGCACGCTACAGACATGCATGCGGCCGTCGCCACGGCGGCAGCGTTGGCGCAGCCTGGCGATGGCGTGCTGCTTTCGCCGGCCTGCGCCAGCTTTGACATGTTCGCGGGGTACGCCGACCGTGGTGAGGCTTTTGCGGGCGCATTACGGGCATTCTCGCGCGGTGTCCACGATGCCTAGGCTTGCTGAGGCAATCCGTGGTCCCGCGCCGACAGCGGCCGGCCTGCGCGGCCCGGCGGAATGGGACCTGGGCCTTCTGGGGGTGGCGGCATTGCTCAGCCTGGTAGGGCTGGTCGCCGTGTATTCGGCCTCGATCACCATCGCTGCGCAGAACCTGGGCAACAGCGAGTACTACCTGCAGCGGCAGGCGACCTACCTGGGCGTCGGCGTATTTATCGGCTATCTGGTCAGTCAGACCCGGCTCATCCTGTGGCATCGGCTGGCCGGGGCCATGGTCCTTGCAGCCACCTTCCTGTTGTTGCTGATTCTGGTGCCTGGGGTAGGCATTGAGGTCAATGGTGCTTCCCGCTGGCTGGGCTTCGGCGGCGTCCGGGTGCAGCCGTCGGAATTCGCCAAACTGGCCTTCCTGATGTTTACCGCCGCCCGCCTTTCGGAAGCCGACACGCCGGAACTGTTGCGCGAGCGCATGGGCGTGATCCTGGTCGGTCTTGGCATCGTCGGCGTGTTACTGCTGGCCGAGCCCGACTTTGGCAGTTTCGTGGTGCTGGCCGCTGCCACCGGCGGTCTGTTGTTCCTGTACGGGGTGGGCTGGCATTACATCATCGCGGCGTTAGCCACCGGGGCGATGGCCATCGCCGCGCTGGCGGTGGCCGCACCCTACCGCATGGCGCGACTGACCAACTTCCTGGACCCCTGGCAGGATCCTTTCGGCGCCGGCTTTCAGCTCACCCAGGCACTGATCGCCTTCGGGCGCGGTGGCTGGTCCGGGGTAGGACTGGGCAACAGCGTGCAGAAGCTGTTCTACCTGCCGGAAGCGCATACGGATTTCCTGCTCGCCGTGGTCGCCGAAGAGCTGGGCCTGTTGGCGGTACTCGGCATCATCGGCCTGTTCAGCTTTCTGGTGGTGAGGGCATTTGCCATAGGCCGCAATGCAGCCGCCAACGGCGATGGATTCGCCGCGCTCATGGCCTACGGCATCGGCCTCATGCTCGGCTTTCAGGCCTTCGTGAACCTCGGTGTCAACATGGGCGTGCTGCCCACCAAGGGCCTGACGCTGCCGTTGATGAGCTACGGCGGCACCAGCCTGGTAATGAGCTGCCTGCAGATCGCGCTGTTGCTGCGTATCGACCACGAACAGCGTGCCCGTCGCGGCGTCAGCGGTGCCCCCGGCATGACCGGCCCGGCCCGGCGGGGCCGGTCATGAGGGTGCTCATCATGGCCGGTGGCACCGGGGGGCACGTGATGCCAGCCCTGGCGGTGGCCGAAGAACTCCGCGCGCAGGGTCACAGCGTGAGCTGGCTCGGCACCGCCGCCGGCCTTGAAGCGCGTGCCGTGCCGACGGCGGGTATCGAGCTGTTCACCCTGCCCGTGGCCGGACTGCGCAATCAGGGCCTCGGGCGCTACCTCACGGCGCCGTTCACCCTGTTGCGAGCGCTTGGCCAAGCCATCCGTTTATTGCGTCGGCTACGACCGGACGTCGTGCTGGGACTTGGGGGCTATGCCGCCGGACCCGGTGGTCTGGCGGCCTTTTTGTTGCGCCAGCCATTGCTCATTCACGAACAGAACGCCCGCCCGGGATTGACCAATCGCCTGCTGGCACGCTTCGCACAGCGTGTACTCGCGGGCTTTCCAGGACTGCGCCTGGGTGGCCGGCCGGCCGAGTTCAGCGGCAATCCGGTGCGCAGCACCTTGTTTTCCCTGGCGACGCCAAGTGAGCGCCCTGGCAACCCACCGCACCTGCTGGTGCTGGGCGGCAGCCAGGGTGCACACGCCATCAACCAGGCAGTGCCCGCGGCACTCGCGCTGGTGGCACAGGCTGGTCTACCCCTGCCGCAGGTGCGACACCAGGCGGGTGAACGCCATACGCAGCAGGTGGCCGCAGATTACGCCGCACGCGGCATCCCGGCCAAGGTCGACGGATTTATCGATGACATGCCAGCTGCCTACGGCGCGGCAGACATCGCCATCTGCCGCGCCGGGGCGCTGACCATAGCGGAACTGTGCGCAGTAGGGCTGGGCGCTTTGCTGGTCCCGTACCCGCACGCGGCCGACGACCACCAGACCGCCAATGCCCAGTATCTGGTTGACGCCGGCGCCGCGATCCTGATTGCTCAGCGCGACTTGAATCCGCAGCGCCTGGCGGAACTGCTTAAACCGTTACTGGCCGATCCAATGCCGCGCCTTGGCATGGCGCAGGCGGCGCGCCGACTGGCACAACCAGAGGCTGCGCGGCGGGTAGCGAGCGCCTGCCTGGAGCTCGCCCATGCGTGACCGGGTCAAGCACATTCACCTGGTCGGCATCGGCGGCATCGGGATGAGCGGCATCGCCGAGGTCTTGCTGAACCAGGGCTACCAGGTGTCCGGCTCCGACCTTGGCACCGGCCCGGCAACCGAGCGCCTGCGCAGCCTCGGTGCACGGGTTCTGCACGGTCACGAGGCAGCCAATATCGCCGGTGCCGACGTGGTCGTGGTGTCCAGTGCCGTGCCGCCCGACAACCTGGAAGTGACCGCCGCCCGCGCGCACAGCGTGCCGGTGGTGTCGCGTGCCACCATGCTGGCCGAGTTGATGCGTTTCAAGGATGGCATCGCCATCGCCGGCACCCACGGCAAAACCACCACCACCAGCCTGGTCGCGCACCTGTTGGCGCAGGGCGGACTGGACCCGACCTTCATCATCGGCGGCCGGGTCAACGCGCTGGGCAGTGGCGCACGCCTGGGCGGTGGGCGTTATCTGGTGGTGGAGGCCGACGAGTCGGACGCGTCCTTCCTGCAATTGACGCCGATCCTGGCGGTGGTCACCAACATCGACCAGGACCACATGGAGACCTACGGCGGCGATCCGGACCGTCTGCGCCGTGCCTTCGTCGAGTTCCTGCAGCGCATGCCGTTCTATGGCCTGGCCGTGCTGTGCCACGACGATGCCGGCCTGCAGGAGCTACGCCCCCAGATCGGCCGTCCAGTCCTGACCTACGGACTCACGTCCGAGGCCGACCTTTACACCGACGATGTGCGCCAGCAGGGTCTGCGCATGCACTTCACGGCACGCAGCCACGACCATGCACCCCTGCCGGTCACGCTGAACCTGCCCGGGCGGCACAATGTGCAGAACGCGCTGGCCGCCATCGCCATCGCGCGCGAGGTGGGTGTTGACGATGCCGCTATCGCCGAAGGGCTGGATGGCTTCGCCGGCATCGACCGGCGCTTGCAGCACCTTGCCGACGGCGCCCTGGCGGGCAAACGCATCACACTGGTCGACGACTACGGCCACCACCCGCGGGAACTTCAGGTGACGCTCGAAGCGCTGCGCGGCGCCTTCCCCGACCGGCGCTTGCTAACCGTGTTCCAGCCGCATCGCTACACCCGCACGCGTGACCTTCTGGACGACTTTGCGGCGGTGCTGTCGACCGGCACCGACGTTCTGTTGCTGTGTGAGGTATATGCCGCCGGCGAGGCACCGATCGCCAGTGCCGACGGCCGTGCGCTGGCGCGCGCCATCCGCGGCCGCGGCCGGCTGGAACCAGTATTTGTCGAACATCTGGCCGATCTGCAGCAGAACCTGGCCGCGATAGTGCGGGACGGCGACGTGGTGATCACACTGGGTGCCGGCAGCATAGGTCAGACGGCTTCATCGCTGGCGGCTCAGTTGCGGGAGGCCGCTTGAACGCCGCCACCCAAGTCACGCGCTCGCGCCTGCGCCACCATGAACCGCTGGCGCGCCATACCAGTTGGCGCGTGGGTGGGCCGGCCGATGTCTACTTCGAGCCCCGCGATGTCGCGGACCTGCAAGCGTTCTTGGCTGAGCTACCGGCTGCACTGCCCGTGCTGTGGCTCGGCCTGGGCAGCAACTTGCTGATGCGCGATGGCGGTTTTCGCGGCGCAGTCGTGTGCATAGGCCGTGGCTTCGCCGGCATTGAGCCACTCCCGGACAATCAGCTTCGCGCCGGCGCTGGACGACCCTGCGCCAAGCTGGCGCAACACTGTGCCCGGACCGGGCTCGCGGGCGGTGAGTTTCTGGCCGGCGTACCCGGCACCGTTGGCGGGGCGCTGGCCATGAATGCCGGGGCTCACGGCGGGGAAACCTGGCAGCGCGTGCAGGCGGTGCTGACGGTGGATCGTCAGGGCCGGCTGCATCAGCGTCTGCCGACGGATTACCGCATCGGCTACCGCAGCGTCCAGGGTCCGGCGGAAGAATGCTTCCTCGCCGCCGACTTTGCTTTCAGCGCCGCCCCACCGCAGCAGGTGCAGGCCGCCGTGCATGCCCTGCTGCGTCGGCGCGCTGCTACCCAGCCGCTGCGTCAGGCCAATGCCGGCTCCGTGTTTCGCAACCCGGAAGGCGACTTTGCCGCGCGCCTGATCGAGGCCGCGGGGCTGAAAGGGCTCACCCGCGGCAAGGCGCAGGTGTCGCTGCTGCACGCCAACTTCATTGTTAACCTCGGCGGCGCGCGCGCGGCTGACATCGAGACACTGATCGACGAAGTACAGGCACGGGTCGAAGCAGCCAGTGGCATTCGCCTGCAGCCCGAAGTTCGGCGCCTGGGGGAACCCGCCTGATGCGCGCGCCAGCCGACTATGGGCGGGTGGCGGTGCTGCTGGGCGGCAACTCGGCCGAGCGCGAGATATCGCTTAAAAGCGGTAGCGCGGCACTCGCCGCGCTTGAGCAGGCAGGTGTCGCCGCGGTCGGTATCGATACAGCTGCCGGCGATCTGCTGTCGCGGCTCGCCAGTGGTGGTTTTGACCGGGCTTTCATCGCCCTGCACGGCCGTGGCGGAGAGGACGGCACGTTGCAAGGTGCCCTGGACTGGATCGGTGTCCCGTATACCGGCAGTGGCGTGCTTGGCTCGGCGCTAGCCATGGACAAGGTACGCGCCAAACAGGTATGGCAAAGCTGCCGGTTGCCGACCGCGGACTACGCGGTGGCTGGCCCCGACAGTGATTGGGACGCCCTGGTTGCAAGGCTTGGGCTGCCGCTGATGGTCAAGCCCTCACGCGAGGGTTCAAGTATTGGCATGAGCATGGTCGTGCATGCCGCGGAGTTGCCCGCCGCGGTGGCTACGGCAGCGGCACACGACCCGCAGGTACTGGTCGAACGCTACATCGGCGGCGGCGAGTACACCGTTGGCATTGTGGGGTCCGTCGTACTGCCGGCTATTCGGCTTGAAACACCCCGCACCTTCTACGACTACGAAGCCAAGTATCTGGCCAATGACACCCGCTACCTGTGTCCCTGCGGCCTGCCGGCGACACAGGAAAAGGCACTGCAACAACTTGCTGTGGACGCCTTTTTGGCGCTGGACTGTCACGGCTGGGGACGGGTGGATCTGCTACTGGACCACTCGGGCGCGCCGTACGTCATGGAAGTCAATACCGTACCCGGATTGACCGACCACTCTCTGGTGCCGATGGCCGCGCGGGCGGTGAGCCTGGACTTCTCCGGCCTGATGCTGGCGATTCTGGACACCAGTCTGCGTCTGCCGCAGGGCCCTCCGCGTCTACTTGGGGTGGGGGAAGGGGCCGATGTTTAGGGCCGCCGCCGATCCGCGTCCCTTGTACCAGTCGCTCGGCGTCGGGGGACAACGGCCGCGCACCGCGCACGCACACCGACGCGGTGCGCGCGTGCGACCGCCGACGCTGCAGGAGCGCCTGTCGCAGGTGGTCACCACCGCGCGCCAGATCTGGGTCTGGTTGCGCCGCCTCGGGTTGGTCCTGGTACTGGCAAGCGCAGCCGTTGGCGCCAACAAGGCCGTCGTATGGCTCAGCGACCCATCCCGCTTTCCACTCACCATGGTGGAAATCACCGGTGACCTGGACCATATCGACCGCAGCGCCCTTGAGCTGCGCCTGCTGCCCGCCGCCGCGGGGGGCTTTTTCGGTGTCAACGTGGCCGCTGTCAGCGCCGCCGCGCGTGATGAGCCGTGGGTCAAGGAAGCGTTGGTGCGTCGGGTATGGCCCGACAAACTGGTAGTGGAAATCGTCGGTCGTCGTGCCATTGCACGCTGGGGAGAAGATGGCCTGCTCGGCGATAATGGCGAGGTATTTGCCGCTTCCGTACCCGGGTCGGCAGACCTGCCGCTGCTGGTCGGCCCGCCAGGCGCCAAACCAAAGCGCTTGTTTGCCGACTACCAGCGTTTCGGTCGCTTGCTCGAGGGGCTGGCACCGATTCGCGAGATACATCGCGACGCCCGGGGCGCCTTGCGCATTCGTCTGGCTGACGACCTCACCATCATTGCTGGCCGCAAGGAGGTGACCGGCCGCCTGCAACGCTTCGCAGCCATTTACCGCAGCCGCTTGGTGGGCGTTGCGCCACCCCTGGAATCCGTCGACCTGCGCTATGGCGACGGCTTTGCCGTGCGCTTCAAGGCGGCGCTGGAACCTAACCGCAAGATCATGGACCTATGAGCAAGAAACCTGACAAGCGGCTGATTGCCGGCATGGACATTGGCACCTCCAAGATCGTCACCCTGGTGGGCGAGATCACGCCTGAAGGCGAGGTCGAGATCATCGGTCTGGGCACCCATCCTTCACGCGGCCTGAAAAAAGGCGTGGTGGTGAACATCGAATCCACGGTGGCCTCAATGCAGCGCGCAGTGGAAGAGGCCGAGCTGATGGCCGGCTGCCAGATTCATTCCGTATACGCCGGCATCGCCGGAAGCCACATCCGCAGCATCAACTCCAACGGCATTGTCGCCATCCGTGATCGGGAGGTCACGCAGGCCGATGTTGACCGCGTCCTGGACGCCGCCAAGGCGGTGGCCATCCCGATGGACCAGCGCATCGTGCATGTGCTGCCGCAGGAGTTCGTTATTGACGAACAGGAAGGCATCCGCCAGCCGGTCGGTATGTCCGGTGTACGCCTGGAAGCGCGCGTGCATATCGTCACCGCCGCCGTCAGCGCCATGCAGAACATCGTCAAGTGCGTGCGCCGGTGCGGCCTGGAAGTGGACGAACTGGTGCTCGAACAAGTGGCGTCAAGCCATTCCGTGCTAACCGACGACGAGATGGAACTGGGCGTGTGCCTGGTGGACATCGGAGGCGGTACCACGGACATCGCGGTGTTCAGCGGCGGCTCGATTGCGCATACCGCAGTTATTCCGATTGCCGGCGACCAGGTCACCAACGATATCGCCGTGGCGCTGCGCACCCCGACCCAGTTCGCCGAGGAAATCAAGATCAAGTATGCCTGTGCGCTGCGCCAGCTGGCCGGCGCCGACGAGAGCATCGAAGTACCGAGCGTCGGTGACCGCGCGCCGCGGCGGTTGTCCCGACAAACCCTGGCCGAGGTCGTCGAGCCACGCTATGAGGAGTTGCTGCGCTTGGTCCAGGCGGAGCTGCGGCGCAGCGGTTTTCAGGATCTGATCGCTGCCGGCGTGGTGCTGACCGGCGGCAGTTCCAAGATGGAAGGCGTGGTAGACCTGGCCGAGGAAATCTTCCATATGCCGGTGCGCCTGGGGCTACCGCATCGGGTCAGTGGTCTGGTGGATGTGGTGCGCAACCCCATTCACGCCACCGGCGTCGGTCTTTTGCTTTACGCGTTCGAACAACGGGCGGCGCGTGCGCCATCAAGGCGCAGCATCAACAATTTCAACGGTATTTGGGCAACGGTCAAAAGCTGGTTTCAGGGGGGCGTATGACGATTCTAGGCGACAGAGGCAAAGGCAAAGGCAAGGGCAGCGAGCGCACGACGATTCTCACGCGGGGACCAACGGGTTCTCGCGGTAAGCTACAGCATACCGAGGGCACCACATCCATGTTTGAACTTATGGAACCAACCGAACAGAACGCCGTCATCAAGGTCATTGGCGTCGGTGGCGGTGGCGGCAACGCCATCGAGCACATGCTGGCGCAGCAGATTGATGGCGTGGATTTCATCGTCGCCAACACGGACGCCCAGGTGCTTGGCCGCACCTCGGCCGGGACCGTGTTGCAGCTGGGCACCGGCCTTACCAAGGGTCTGGGGGCAGGTGCCAACCCGGCCATCGGTGCTCAGGCTGCGATGGAAGACAAGGACCGGATTGCTGACTCCCTTGAAGGCGCCGACATGGTGTTCATCACCGCCGGCATGGGCGGCGGCACTGGCACCGGGGCAGCGCCCATCATTGCGCAGATCGCCCGCGAGCTCGGGATTCTGACGGTGGCGGTGGTGACCAAACCGTTCAGCTTTGAAGGCCGCAAGCGGCTCGACATCGCCAATGAGGGCATTGCTGCCCTGGCCAAACATGTCGACTCGCTGATCATCATCCCGAACGACAAGCTGGTCAGCGAACTGGATCGCAACTTCCGCCTGATCGAGGCCTTCAAGGCCGCCAATCAGGTGCTGCAAGGCGCGGTTCAGGGTATCGCCGAGCTGATCACCCGCCCTGGGCTGATCAATGTTGACTTCGCCGACGTGCGTACCGTGATGTCGGAAATGGGCATGGCCATGATGGGCTCGTCGAGCGCCAGCGGCGACGGGCGGGCACGCCAGGCGGCCGAAGCGGCCATCAGCAGCCCGTTCCTGGAGGACATTAACCTGTCCGGCGCCCGCGGCATTCTGGTCAATATCACCGCTGGCCTTGATATGTCGATCGGCGAGTTTGAAGAAGTCGGCAACGTGGTGCGTGAGCTGGCCTCCCCGGATGCCTGTGTGGTGATTGGCACGGTAATCGACCCCGAACTCAGCGACCTGATGCGCGTCACCGTGGTAGCAACGGGTCTGGACCGAAAATCTGCCGCGCCGACTACTGCTGACCGCCATGCCGAGCGCCCAATGGAAGTGGTACGCACCGGCACTGACCCGTATAAGCGGTATGACCAGCCCACGGTCATTCGCAAGGAACGGCCACGCGACGCGACTCAACCGTTTCGGGACAGCGACATGGAATACCTGGAGATTCCGGCCTTCTTGCGCCGTCAGGCAGACTAAATGGGTAACGCCCCGGCCTGCCCGGAGAAGGTGAAGCTCAGTTCAACGGTGGAAGAAATTTTCCCTGTCATTCAAATTGGACCTCAGTAAACCGGTGATCAGGCAACGTACGCTCAAGAACATGATCCGCGCGACTGGCGTTGGTCTGCACACCGGTGCCAGGGTGCAACTGGCTTTGCATCCGGCCCCGGTCGACACCGGCATCCGATTTCGTCGGGTTGATCTGGACCCCCCGGTCATTATTCCGGCCCGGGCCGAAGCGGTGGGCGACACCCGTCTATCGACCACGCTTGAGCATGACGGCGCGCGGGTCAGTACGGTGGAGCACCTGCTGTCAGCGCTGGCTGGATTGGGCATCGACAACGCCCTGGTCGACGTCGATGCTCCGGAGGTGCCGATCATGGACGGTTCAGCGGCACCGTTTGTATTCCTGATCCAGTCCGCCGGTATTTGCAAGCAAGAAGCGCCCAAGCAATTTTTACGCGTGCTGCGACCGGTCGAGGCCCGCGAGGCGGGCCGCTGGGTGCGCCTTGAGCCCTATGAAGGCTTTCGGGTCGGCTTTGAGATTGAATTCAGTCACCCGGCTTTCGAAACCAAGCCGGCACAAACCGTGGTGGATTTCTCGTCGACCGCGTTCTTGCGCGAAATCAGTCGTGCCCGCACCTTCGGCTTTATGCACGAGATCGAAACCTTGCGCTCCCAAGGCCTGGTGCTCGGTGGGAGTGTGCAAAACGCGGTGGTTGTGGATGAATCACGCATCCTGAACGAGGACGGTCTGCGCTACCGCGACGAGTTCGTGAAACACAAGGTGCTGGACGCCATTGGCGACCTGTATCTGCTGGGGTGCAGTCTGATTGGTGCCTTCTCGGGGTTCAAGTCCGGCCATGCGCTCAATAACCGCCTGCTGCGCCTGTTGTTGGCGGATCCCGGCAACTATGAACACGTAACGTTTCTGTCTGAGCAGGATCTGCCGATTTCCTACATCGAGGCCGCCGCCGCGGCCTGAATGCGCGGGTTGACACAGCTGTGAGATGGCCCCCGTCTTGCGTGGCAAGGCGGAATCGACAGCCCAGACGCTCTACTCTAACGGTGATGCGGTACCGACGGTCGATCAGGCCTCGCGACGCAACAGGTAACCCCCATATAGCCTTGCGGGTAGCCAGCCTGTTACGGTTAGGCAAAACACGCCCATCGTCACCCCACGGTCGAACGCGATGCGTGGACCCCCACCCGCATGACATCGCCCAGTGTGTCAAAGCGATCCCATGCCTGGCCGCTTTGGAATCCGGACAGACCTGCAACCAGCGTCAGACCGGTACTCCGCGGCCAGACGCGATGCATCATTGCATTCTTCAGGTGGGCCGCAGCGAAACCGCGCGGACGCTGTGCAGCGTTGAAGCCACAGCATGGACAGCGAATGGTTGAAAAATCCGACTGGCCGCCTGCATAGCGACTGCCAGCGGCGTAATGCACGACAACCCACCTAATCATCCGGCCCCGAAACAGGACCGGTACCGCCCAACTCGCAGGGCCGACAAGGCACTTGAGGTTGAGGCGCCCCTGCCGGCCGCATACAATCCGGCGTTTACCCTATTGGCAAACTGAGTACTGAATGGCGAAGGAAGAAGGTATTGAAATGCAAGGGAC
>NZ_JBFIII010000023.1 GCF_041601295.1 Immundisolibacter sp. | reverse complement strand
CGCCGGTAAACGCCGCCGCCTGCACATCAAAGCCGTCCAGCAGTACCACCAGCGTGCACAACCCGAGCACCCACCACTGAACGCCGGACAGCGGCCGCCCGTCGATCAGTTCACTGACCGTCACCGTTTGCGCCATGGCAAATTCTGGCGGATCGCGGTGCGCTTACCGCGGGCCCGCGGGCAGGCCGCTGATCAGGCCGCGCACCGCGGCCGGCAGGTCAGCGGGCAGAATCACCAGCTTGCTGTTGGCACTGTTGGCGATGTTGCGCATGGCCTCGATGTATTTCTCGCCGAGCAGGTACACCACCGGTAGCTCGCCGGTCTGGGTGGCTTCCGCCACCTTGCGGATGGCGGTTTGACTGGCTTCGGCCAGCACCACCTGGGCTTCGGCGTCGCGTCGCGACGCTTCCAGCCGGCCATCGGCCTGCAGAATGGCGGCGCTCTTGTCGCCTTCGGCGCGGGTCACCGTGGCCCGGCGGGCGCGTTCGGCGGCGGCCTGTTCCTCCATGGCGTGCTGCATGGTCGGCGAGGGCTTGATGTCCTGGATCTCGACCGTCTTCAAGGCGATCCCCCAGTCGGCGATGTCGTCCGAGATGGCGGCTTTCAGTTTGGCCTTGATGGAGTCGCGCGAGGACAGTGCATCGTCGAGGGCCATCTCTCCAACGATCGAGCGCAGGGAGGTCTGTACCAGGCTCTGGATGGCGTACACGTAGTTCTCGACGCCATACACGGCCTTCTCCGGCGCCACAATGTTGATATAGGCCAACGCGTTGGCAATGATGACAGCGTTGTCGCGGGTGATGACTTCCTGCGAGGGAATGTCGAGCACGATGTCCTTGGTTGTGACCTTGTAAGCAACTGTATCGATGTACGGGATGATCAGGTTCAGGCCCGGCGATAGCGCGCTGTGGTATTTGCCCAGACGCTGCACCACGTGCTTGCTGCCCTGTGGCACGATGCG
This sequence comes from Immundisolibacter sp., assembly GCF_041601295.1. Lineage (NCBI taxonomy): Bacteria > Pseudomonadati > Pseudomonadota > Gammaproteobacteria > Immundisolibacterales > Immundisolibacteraceae > Immundisolibacter > Immundisolibacter sp. The sequence continues at coordinate 32,912 of NZ_JBFIII010000023.1, read as the reverse complement.
TACGCCAAGGCCGATGGTGACCACGACCAAGGCGAACAGGAATAGCGCGAGAATGGTTCCAGGCATGTCTTTTTAACTCCGCAGTGCAGATTGAAATAGGTCGGACTCAGTCGCGCTTTTCGACGACCAGCGTGTTGCCGGAAAAATCCTTCACGTACACCCGGTCGCCGATAACGACCGAACCTTCGCAGATGAATTCCCACTCATCGTCGCCCAGCAGTGGGGTGGTGAAACGTACCGTTCCGCGGTTGGTGCCGTGCGGCGCGCGCAGTACGCGCCCGGCTTCGCCAATCACCGCCCCGCGCGCGTTACCGGCCTGAGTGCGGTCTTTCATCAGCGGGCGCAGATAACGGAACCACAGCAGCGTCATCAGGCCCGACGCCAAGCTCCACCCGAGCACCTGCCAGGCGGTGCTCAGCGTTGGGTTCAGCCACACCAACAGGCCCACCAGCAGCGCGCCAAGGCCAAACCAGAACACGAAAAAACTGGCGATGAACAGCTCTGCGATTATCAGCGCCATGCCCAGCGTCAGCCAGTGCCAATACAGCATTGCTCAAGGTCCCCCCTTGTGGTCGTTGCGCATGATACCCCGCATGGCGTGGCCGGCAGGGCTCAGGGCAGGGGCGGCGCCTCGCCGTCGAACGGTATGTTCTCCGGAGCCACTGCGCCACCGGACATGACGAAGGCCATCGCCTCGTCCATGGTCCAGTCGGTGTTGACCAGCTGATCCACGGGTACGATCTCCAGGTAACCGGAGGTCGGGTTGGGTGTGGTTGGCACGTATACGGCGGCCAGTTCCCGCCCGGTGCGGTGATCGCGCAGCGTCCGCGTGACCAGGCCCAGGGTCTTCATGTCCCGCGACGGGAAGCTGATCAGCACCACCCGCCTTACGCCCACCGGTGGCTGGCTCAAGGCCGACAACATCTTCTTGGTGCCGCCATAGATCGTCTGCACCAGTGGCAGGCGCTGAATCAGCCGTTCGCCCAGTGCCACCAGGCGCTGCCCGACCACACGGGTGGCAAAGGCGCCAAGCAGATACAGCGCCAGCAGGCTCAGCAGCACGGCCAGCGCGGACTGAAAACGGCTGTCACGCAGGAACAACGAAAGGACCGGCACTTCCTGCTGAATTCGCGTCGAGAACAACAGCAGCCACGGCAGGCTCAGGGCCGACAGTTGCCGGAATACGAATGCCAGGATCAGCCAAGTCACCCACAGCGGTATGACGGTAAGCACACCGGCGAGCAGGTATCGGCGCAGGTGCGCGGCAAAGGCGCGTAGCGGCATGGTGCGACTCCGGCATGGGGGCTTCGGCCTAGTTTGAACCGGTCAGCGCCGGACCGGAAAGGTCCTGGATCGGAACGCCACTGTAATTTACGCCGGGTACTGGCCTGATCCCAGTCAGTCGAGCTTCGTTTCAGCGCTATTGGGTGCTTGACGCTGGGTTGGCAATTTATGTTTCATAAGCATGCAGGTTTGTGAGTCTTTGGTGCGTCGATTCCCCGCTGGCTGCGCGTTGCCGCGGGGGGGTCCACGGAGATGCCAACATGAAGCGGCAACTGGCACTTTTGCGGAACCTTATCCAATACGGGAGCCTGGTGCTGGAGCTGCCGGACGGTGAGCAGTACCGCATCGGCGGTGGTGCGCCGCATGTGCGCTGGGTGTTGCACGAGCGCTCCACCTTGCGGCGCATAGCGGCCGACCCGGAAACCATGCTCGGCGAGACCTATATGCGCGGCGAGTGGCACGCAGGTGGCGGCGAGCTGGTGCCGTTGCTGGGGGTGCTGCTTCGAAACGCAAGTGCGCTTACCCACACCAGTCGAATGCGGTGCCTGCTGGCAGGGCTGTCACAGCAATGGAATCGGGTGCGGGCGAGTTACCGCAACGTGGCGCATCACTACGACCTTGAAGAGTGGCTGTTTCGGTGTTTCCTCGACCGCGACATGTACTACTCCTGCGCCTACTTTGCGGTTCCGGGAATGAGCCTGGAAGCAGCCCAACAGGCCAAGGCGCGACATATTGCCGGCAAGTTGCTGCTGGAGCCTGGCCAGCGCGTGCTCGATATCGGCAGCGGCTGGGGCAGTCTGGCCCTGTACCTGGCGCAGCAGCATGGCGTTGAGGTCACCGGCCTGACCCTGTCCCGCCGCCAGCTTGAAATGGCGCAACAGGCGGCTGCGGCGCGTGGGCTCGGGGACCGGGTACGCTTCCTGTTGCAGGACTACCGGGAGCACCGCGGCCAGTACGACCGCATCGTCAGCGTTGGCATGTTCGAGCACGTCGGCAAGCCGTATTACCCCACCTTCTTTCGGCGCATGGCCGCCGGCCTGCGTCCGGGTGGGGTGGCGCTGCTGCACACCATTTGTCGGCTGGGGCCACCGGGTACCACCAATGCGTGGGTGCGAAAGCATATTTTCCCCGGTGGCTATAACCCGGCGCTGTCGGAACTGACCAGCGGCATCGAGCGCGGCACGCTCAAGGTGATGGACATGGAACTGTTGCGTCGCCATTACGCGTTGACCCTGGGCGCCTGGCAAAGTCGCTTTCAGAAGCACCGTGGCGAGGTCACCGAGCGCTTGGGCGAGCGTTTTTTCCGTATGTGGGAGTTCTATCTGGCCGTGTCCGAGGCGGCCATGGAGTACGACGACCTGGCGGTGGCGCAGGTGCAACTGGCCGCCCAGTTGGGAGACGTGCCGATCAGCCGCGACTACCTGTACGCGCCGGTTGCGGCCGCACCGCTGCGGCGCGCCAGCTGACCCCAGGTCGTTCGTTTCGCTTCTGCGCTCAGGGGGTTTGGTGGATAGCGCCGATAGCCGCGGCCATTGCCTGTCGCAACGTACCCAGATCCAGGGCGCGCGTGGGCTGTTCGCGCCGTGGCGCAGCCCAGATGGCATCCGGGAAGGTAGCGTCGTCGGCTTGGCGGGGAATCACGTGCCAGTGCAGATGGGCTACCTGATTGCCGAGACTGGCCAGGTTGATCTTGGTCGGCAGTAGCGTACGCCGCAATGCGGCCTCGACCGCGAACACGATGTCCATCAACTGCCTGCGATCGTCCGCCGAAAGGTCTGTCATTTCGGCCGCATGCGCTTGCCAGATGACCCGGCAGTAGCCGGCATAAGGACTGTCCTCGACCAGTACCACCCGCGCCTGTCGACCCTGCCATAGCACGGTTTCCCCATCGGGCTGACACAGCGGGCAGGGGCTTTGCGTCACGCTCATGATCCTGCCTGCCTCGCGATGACTCGACAACGGCGTACCAACTTGCGGGTGGTGGACTTAGGTCGCCACAATGGCGCTGCAGTGTGCGTACCCTGCCGGGATTACGTCGAGCCTGACCGGCACCCACAAGTAACGAGGAGGAGTCCCATGCCGTACCGTGATATCCGTCAGTTTATCGCGCGCCTGGACGCCGCCGGCGAGTTGCTGGAAATCGACGCCGAAGTTGATCCGAACGAGGAACTCGGCGCCGTTTGCCGAAAGGTGTTGGACGAGGGCGGCCCGGCGCTGCTGTTCAACAATGTCAAGAATTACCCGTATCCGGTTTTCACCAACATGTTGGGCACCCAATCGCGCATCGCATTGGGCATGGACGTGACGCTGGAAGAGATGGCCGACGTCTTTCTTGCTCGCTCGCGCACCAGACCCTGGCTGGAGCCGGCGATGCGCGACACAGCGCCATGCAAGGAAGTGGTTATTCCCGAAGCGCAGCTGCGCCTGGAAGACCTGGTGCCGCCGGCCGTCAACAACCCTGACGATGGTGGAGCCTTCCTGAACTATGGCCTGGTGGTGATGAAAGACCCGGACAGCGGTCGTCGCAACATGGGTATCTATCGCTTGCAGATTCGGCCAGGCAACCGCACTGGCATCTGGTCCAGCCCGACCTCGCACGCGGGCACCATCCGCGCCAAGAACGACATTCTGGGTCGGCCGACCGAGGTCGCCGTGGCAATCGGCGGCGATCCCATGCTCTACCTCGCCTCGCAGGTGCAGGGCCTGAACCTGGGCGACGACGAACTGGAGCTTGCATCCTCGCTGCGTGGCGAGCCGATTGATCTGGTCAAGTGCGATACCGTGGATCTGGAAGTGCCAGCCGACGCCGAGATCGTACTGGAGGGCCGCATCCTTTTCGGCGAGCGCGAGGCCGAGGGCCCCTACGGCGAATACCCCGGCTACTATGGGCCTATCGGCGACCAGCCGGTAATCCAATTTCACCACGCGACGCGTCGGCGTCAGCCAGTGTACGTCCACACCTACATCGGCGTGCCGCCGTCGGACACCCACGCCCTGGGCCAGATGATGGGCGAGGCCGGCCTGACCGCCAAACTGCGCAATGACGTGGCGCCGACCGTGAAGGAGGTCTACTGCGCGCTGGACATGCACACCGTGGTGGTCTCCCTCAAAAAGACCTACGAGGAGCAGGCCAAGCACGTCATATATGCCCTATGGGCCACGCGCAGCGCCAAGACGGTGATCGTGGTAGACGAGGACATCGACCCGCGTAACCAGGAGCAGGTCTACTGGGCCATCGCCAACCGCAGCCACGCGCCGCGAGACGTGATTATGGGTGATGGCTTCGGCACCATCGGGCCGGCCACCAACAAATATGGGGATACCGTTGGGAGCAAGCTCGGCATTGATGCCACAGCGCCGTTGAAGGGCTATCCCGCCATGTCCCGGCCACGTCCGGAAATGGTCAAGCGTGTCCGCGACCGCTGGGCCGAGCTGACCGCGTCGCAGAAAACCAAGTTACGGCGCGGCGGGATAGGGTGAAAAAGGTGTTCTTTATTGGCGCCGTGACCGCGTTTGGCCGCTTTTTAACGAGGGGGAGGCAGTGAAAAAGTACGAGTGCGTGAACCTGACGATCGACGGTGACGTTGCGACGGTGCAGCTGAACAGGCCGGAGAAACGCAACTGCCTGAGTCCGACCCTGCACCGCAACATGGTCGATGCCCTGAAAGAGGTGGCGGCCGCCAAGTGCAAGGTGCTGGTCGTTACCGGTTCCGGTGACTCGTTCAGCGCCGGCATGGATCTGGAGCAATGCTTTCTCGAACCGTTCGACGATCCGCAAAGATTCATCGAAATCAACACGCCTTGTTTTGAGTGGCTGACCCATTTGAAGGATTTCCCGGGTGTTACCGTCGCCAAGGTCAATGGTTGGGCCTTCGGCGGTGGCTTCGAGATCGCCAGTATTTGCGACATCGTTATCGCGGCGGAGGAATCCGTGTGGGGTCTGTCCGAAATCAATTTCGGCATCTTCCCCGGGGGCGGCGCTACCTGGTCCTACGCCCATAACATGACGCGCAAGCAGGCGCTGTTCTATGCCTTGACGGGCGCCACGCTCACAGGCAAACAGGCTGTGGATCTGGGGCTGGCGACCATGGCGGTGCCCCTGAAGGACCTGGACGCCGAGGTCGCCAAATGGGTGGCTAACCTTACCCAGAAGGGTCGGGCGGTACTGCGCAAGACCAAGGAAGTCTACGAGAAATCACTTGGCATGACCTTTCAGGAATCCATCGACTGGGAAATGGCCAAAATGTGGGAACTGTCTCGCGAGACCAACGACGACTGGATTCGCACGGCACTGAAGTCCTTCGCCAAGCGTGAGTTCAAGCCGGGTTTGCAGAGTTACAAGTTAACCAAGGACGTTTGAGGGGACATGCAGCCAGGGGGTAACTCCCCCGGCTGCATGTACCTGCGCCTTGCGAAGGGCGGGTCGGGCGAAGCCGTAATCCGTCGGATAGCCTCACGAGCGACCGGAGCGGCGACTCCAGGCGAGTTTTGACGACTTCGCTTGCAGCCACTTATGTATCTGGCGCTTCACTCGCCAGCTTTGACGTCACGGGTGATCGGCAGCATTCATCTTCGATGTTTCGGTCTGCGTTACGAGTCGAGATGGTCTTCTCGTCAATCGTGGCCAGGCGTTGCGGCTTATCTTGCGCAGGGGGCGGGAGGGCGTGTCACCCCGCAAACTGGCCGCTTACCCACGGTCCTGAACATGATGGCAGGCCACACGCAGCCCGTCCGCCAAGGTCACCGTTGGTGGATAGTCCTGCCGGCAGATCTCGGTGGCCAGTGCGCAGCGCGGATGGTAGTGACAGCCGGCCGGTGGCGTGGCAGCGGAGGGTGGGTCGCCCATGGCCGGTTTCAGCGGTACGCGCTCGTCCACCGCCACGCGTGGCACCGCGGCCAGCAGGGCACGTGTGTAGGGGTGCTGCGGATCTTTGATTACGCGGGCTACCGGCCCGTGCTCGACCACCCGGCCCAGATACATCACCGCCACTTCGTCGGCCAGGTACTCGACCACACCCAGGTTATGGGTGATGAACAGGTAGCTCAACTCCAACTCTGCTTGCAGTTGCTGCAGCAGGTCCAGGATCTGTGCCTGGATGGACAAGTCCAACGCGCTGGTTGGTTCGTCGCACACCAGCAGGCGCGGCTGTACGGCCAGCGCGCGGGCAATGCTGATGCGCTGTCGCTGGCCGCCCGAGAATTCGTGTGGATAACGCTCGCCGGCATCGGCCGGCAGGCCGACGCGCGCCAGCAGCTCCTTCACCCGCTGCTCGCGCCAGCGGCGCTCGCCGATGTGCAGCGCGTCCAGACCCTCGCGCACGATGTCCGCCACGATCAGGCGCGGGTTAAGCGACCCGTACGGATCCTGGAACACGATCTGCAAGTACTGGCGCATGGGCCGCAATCGCCGTGGTGGCAAGCTTGCCAGGTCAACGCCGTCGAACTCGACGCTTCCGCCACTGACATCCAGCAGTCTGAGAATGGCGCGGGCCAGTGTGGTTTTCCCGCAGCCGGACTCGCCGACCACCGCCAGTGTGCGACCGCGCTCCAGGCGCAAAGACACGCCATCCACCGCCCGCACGGCGCCCACCTGGCGCTGCAACAGGCCGCGACGGATCGGGAAGTGCACCTTGAGGTCGCGTACTTCAAGCAGTGCTTCCCCTTCTCCGGTCATCCGTATCGGAGTTGGCGCGGCCGCGTTGGCCGAGTCTGCGGTCAGGGGCCGGCCGCGGCGCGAGAAGTCGGGCAGGGCCGCGAACAGCGATCTGGAGTACGGATGTTTCGGAGCAGTGAAAAACTGTTCTCGCGGCGCCTGCTCGACGACCTTCCCGGCTTGCATTACCGCGACCTGGTCGGCCATCAGCGCGGCGACGCCCAGGTCGTGGGTAACCAGAAGCAAGCCCATGCCGCGCTCCCGCTGCAGGCCTTGCAGCAGGTCCAGTATCTGTCCCTGGGTGGTGACATCGAGCGCCGTGGTCGGCTCGTCCGCGATCAGCAGCGCCGGATCGCAGGCCAGTGCCATGGCGATCATGGCGCGTTGTTTCAGGCCGCCCGACAGCTGGTGCGGGTACTCGTCATAGCGGCGGTTCGGGTCCGCCATGCCGGTGGCGGCCAGCAGCTCCACGCCGCGGGCGCGCACGGCACGACGGGTGCCGCCCAGATGGTGCGCGATGACCTCGGCAATCTGCGCGCCGATGCTCATGACCGGGTTGAGGCTGGTCATCGGCTCCTGAAAGATCATGCCGATGCGCCGGCCGCGCACGGTGCGCATGGCCGACTCGGGCAGCGCCGTGAGGCTGAGGCCGTCGAGCAGCACCTCACCGCCTGCCTGACGGGCGCCCCCTGGCAGCAGGCGCAGTATGGACAATGCCGTCACTGACTTGCCGCAGCCGGACTCGCCAAGTAGCACCAGGGTCTGGCCGGCCGACAAGGTCAGTGAGACGCCGTCGACGGCCCGCATGGGGCCGTTGGCGCCCTCAAAATGCGTGCGCAGATCGCGCAGTTCGAGTAGTGGCGCGGACATCAGTGCTCGCTGCGCTGGCGTGGGTCGAGCGCGTCGCGCAGGGCATCGGCCAGCAGATTGGCCGGTAGCACCAAGCCCAGCATGAACACGAAGGCGGCGGCGAGCGACCACCAAACAGCCGGTTCTCGGGCCAGTTCCAGGCGCGCGGTGTTGATCATGCTGCCCCAGGATATGGTGCCCGGATCGACGCCCACGCCGACGTATGACAGCACCGCTTCGGCCAGCACCAGGCCGCTGAAGTCGATCACCGCCGTCAACAAAACAAGGTGTGTGAGGTTGGGCCACAGGTGGCGACTGATGATGCGCACCTGCTTCAGGCCCAGCGCGCGTGCCGATTGCACGTATTCGAGCTCACGCAGTTTCAGTGCCTCGCCCCGCAGCAGCCGGCACAGGCCAATCCAACCGGTGGCGCCCAGAATCAGGCACAGGGCGGTCAGGCGCAGGTCGGCTCGCTGCTGCACGTTTGCGAATGCCGCCACGTTCTGGTCCATGTAGACATCAAGCGTGAGCACTGCGGCGGCGATCAGCAGTACGCCGGGAATGGCGTTCAGCGTGGAGTACAGGTACTGCACCAGGTCATCTACCCGACCGCCGAAATAACCCGCCGCGGTGCCCAGGACGATCGCCAACGGCAGCGCGATCAGCAGGCTGCCGCTGCCGATGACAACGCCGGTGCGGATGCTCTTCAGGCTCAGGTACAGCACATCCTGGCCGACTTTGTCGGTACCGAGTACGTGGTAGACGGTGGCCAGCGAGGCAATGACGGCCGCCAATACGAAGAATGCTGTGGCAGTGAGCAGCGCGCTGCGCCAGGCCGTCGGTGTTTTACCAGCCAACAAGCGGCGCGCCGCATCGGCGAGCCCGATGCCTTCGCGTCGCGCCAGTCGCCAGCACACAAGGCCCGCGAGCAGGGCACCCGTGCCGAGTCCCAGGCCGGCGGCCGGCAGTGCCCGTTGCCGGATATCGGCGCCCCGTGCCTGCGCATGCGATAGGTGGGCGCCTCCATGGCGCAGCCGCGGAAAGGTCCGCTGCAAGCGACGGTCGTCACCGGCCCGGGTTTCTTTGGAGTAACTGAACAGTGCCAGCGGCGCCGAGTAGGTTTTTTCAGTGCGCTCGCTCAGGGGCAGGAGCAGCCGATCCAGCAGCGACTCGACGGGTGCATGGTAGGTGCCGCCCGCGTCGGTCAGCGAGCGCTGAAAGTGCACCGAATCGAGCAGTGCGACCGACACGTAGGGCAGCAGCAGGACCAGCGAGGCTACTGCGATGGGCCGGCGCGCCAGTTGTTGAAAGGCCATCACCAGCCGCGGGGTGCGCCGCGCGCGCCACAGGAAAACTGTGGTGACGGCCACGATCAGCCACAGCAGCGCATCGGTGTGTAACAGAACCGGCTGAACGGGCAGGCTGATCACTGAAGGCGTACCCGCGGGTCAGCCAGGGTGTACGAAACGTCGGTCAGCAGCAGACCGAGCAGGTACATCGCGGCACCCAGGAAAACCATTGCGCGCACGATGGAGAAATCCTGACTGCGGATGGCGTCGATGGTGTAACTGCCAAGGCCCGGGATTGCGAAAAACGACTCCGTCAGCAAACCACCCATGAACAACAACGGGATCACTGCCACCACGCCGGTGAGGATGGGGATGGCAGCGTTTCGCAGCATGTGCTGGCCGAGCACACGGCCCTCGGCGAGGCCCTTGGCGCGCGCCGTGCGTACATAGTCCTTGCCCGCTTCTTCCAGGAACAGCAGCCGATACCAGCGCACGCCACTGCCGATGCCCGACACCACGCCCACCAGTAACGGCAGGACCAGGAATTTGATCCCGGCCCAGCCGTCCAGCCAGCCGGATACCGGTGTCAGATTCAGCAGTTTGCCGAGCAGGTACTGCGCGCCAATGATGTAAAACAGGGTCGAGATCGACATGCCCAGCACGGCCAGGAATACCGCCGTGTGTTCCAACCGACTGCCGCGCACAAACACGATGCCAAGCGCCAACGTGATGTTGGTCAGCAGGCCCAGCACCAGGCTCGGGATTGCGATGGCAAGACTCGGACCCATGCGCTGGCGGATATCGCGGCCAATGTCGCGGCCGTCGTCGGCACGGCCAAAGTCGAGCACCATCAGGCGGGCTGATTTCTGGAAGAACAATGTTTCGGTGAAGCGTGCCAGGCCACCCGCCTCGGGGGCGTAAAGCAGTGGCCGGTCATAGCCGTGGGCGCGCTTCCAGCCGGCGATTGCGTCCGCTGTGACGTGCTTCTCGCCCAGGTGCAGGCGAGCCATGTCATCCGGGGTGTTGACGACGAAAAACAGCGCGAACGTGATCAGGTTGACGCCGATCAGAATCGGTATCGCGTGCAACAGCCGGCGCAGCAGATAGGCGGTCATTGTTTGGCTAGCGCGGTGGCGTGCTGGCGCCGCCGCAAGCTGACCAGCGTTGGCACGCCAACCAGCATTATCAGGGCCGCAAATATGGCGACGGGCATCCAGTGTGGACGGTTCCATGCTGCACGCAGGCGTGTGCGCAGCGGCGCGTCAAGGCGCTGGTACTTGAGCGTGTTGTTGGCCATGTCGTTGGGTTTGAGGTTGCCGGTCCACGTGTGATCCAGCACCACCTGCTGCGGGTGAAAGCCCGCGGCCCAAGGCACGTCCTGGCGCAGGATGGCGGTCATCTGGTCGATCAGACGCTGACGCTCGGGGTTGTTCGGCAGCAAGCGCATGCGCTCGAACAAGCGATCGAACTGGGCATTTTCGTAGTTGCTGGCGTTCTCGCCGCCATGTTTGACCTTGCCGTTCTTGCTGTAGAACAGGAACAGGAAGTTTTCCGGATCCGGGTAGTCGGCATTCCAGCCCCATTGGTAGATCTGCGCCTGGCCGCGGCGCATCTTGTCCTGGAAGCGGTTGTAATCGGTACTGCGCACCACCAGCTGTATGCCGAGCTTGGCGAACTGTTTGCGCAACCAGTCGAGGTAGCTTTTGGTATCCGGGCCACTGGCCATGGAGTCGAAGTACAGCACCAGGGGCTGACGGCTGTTGGTGCTGCGCCCGCCAGGGTAGCCGGCGCTGCTCATGAGCGCGCGGGCGTGATTCAGGCCCAGGCGCTGCGCGCGGCCGCCAGACCAGCGATAGGTATTGCCGTTGATGCCAGCCTCGCCACTGCGGTAGCCGAAGATGCCAGGCGGCAGCGGGCCTTGCATTGCAACACCCAGGCCATTCTGAAAGATGGCAATCGCTTCCTCCTGGTCGATGGCAATGGCGATTGCCTGGCGCAGGGCCCGCTTGTTAGGGCTATAGCCGCCGACGGTGTCGTCCAGCAGGTTAAAGCCGGTGTAGAACGTGGAGGCACTGACACTCGAGTTCAGACGCATGCCGCGCGTGGCCATCTCGTCGGTCAGTTGCAGCTCGCCCCCGGCGCCCAGATTCACCACCTGATCGAAGCTGTCGGAGCCGACCGGCGAGCGGTCATAGTAGCCCTGCAAGAACTTGGTCCACACCGGAATGCTTTCGCGCTCGAGGCTGAACATGGCGCGGTCGATGAATGGCATGGGCTTGCCGGCGTCGGCCAGCAGGCCGGCCTCGGCGTCGCCGGCCTCGCCGTCGCTGGGGTAGGGTTCGCCCCGGAACAGGGGGTTTCGCTCCAGCACCATGCGCCGGTTCGGGTCGTTGACCGTCAGCATGAACGGGCCGGTGCCGACCGGGTACCAATCCAGACTGATGTTCTTGGCGGCAAGCCCTGGCTGGCTGTAGAAGCGGTCCGCTTCCCACGGCACCGGCGCAAAAAATGGCATTGCCAGCCAATACACGAACTGTGGGTAGACGTCCTTGAGGTGAATCCGGAAGGTATAGCGGTCCACGATTTGCACGCCCGCGAAATCATGCCGACGCAGGTCCAGGTAGGCCGGGCTGTTGTCGGTCTTGCGCAGGGCGGCGCTGTAGGCAGCGAAACCTTTAAGATGCCTTTGCATCAGGCCCCGTATGGGAGACTGCACACGCGGGCTGGCCAGGCGCTTGATCTGATATACGTAGTCAGCGGCGGTCAGCTCACGGCTACCGGTAATCTTGAAGTCGCCCAGGGTGTCAATGCCACGCAACGCGCGGTCGTCCAGGCGGTGATACAAGAGCTTGCCGGCACTGTCGCGGGCAAAGGCCGGGTGCGGTGCGTAGCGAATACCTGGTTGGATGTGGATTTCGTAGACGCTGGAAACGGCATCGGCCGGGTCACCGTCGGCCGGCAGGACCTGGCCTTGCGCATCCAGCAAGGTGGTGCGGGGTAGCTCGGTGCTGGCCAGCGGTACCAGGGTGTAAGGCCGGCGCAGGTAGTGGTACTGCAGCGGCGGCTCGTAGGTCTGGTGGATGAAGACGTATTCGTTCGAGCTATAGGCCACCGCCGGATCAAGGTGCTTGGGGCGCGCGGCGAAGGCGGCGTAGAGCGTATTGGCGTCTTGTTCGCCGGTGGGGTGGGGGCTGTTCAAGGGCGCCTCGCCGCACCCGGCAAGCCAGATCGGCAGTAGCAACCAGGACAGGCGGGTGGGGGCAGGCAAACGCATCGTGAACGATTCTGCCACAGCGCTCCGCAGGCCGGGCTCTGACTGTCGTGCGGCTATAATCTGGACCCCACTACGCCGAGAATGGCTTGAACAATCCAGCCCGGATTTTTCCTGTTCGCCGGGTCTGGCGCCAGCGTGTTCCGTTCGTGCCGGGGTGTTGCTTGGCCGTCGGCTGCGCTGCCTGTCGCGGGATGTCCTTCAGGAAGCGCTGAATAAATCCATCCTGGCTTTCTCAGCGCCCGCCATCGGAAAAGCGTGGTTTTCCGATGGCTCACAAAATCAGTGGCTGACAGCCACTGATTTTGGCAGCGCATCCTTGCGCTGCGGTAAACACTGAATAGTTCAGCGTTCCCTTAACAACACGGGGTAAGACATGGGATTTTTGGCCGGCAAAAAGGCACTGATTGTTGGCGTGGCAAGCGACCGCTCCATCGCTACCGGCATTGCCGAAGCCATGCACCGGCAGGGTGCCGAATTGGCATTCACGTACCAGAACGACAAGCTGCGCAAGCGGGTTGAGGAATTCGCCGCCCAGTGCGATAGCACAATCACCCTGCCGCTGGACGTCGGTGACGATGACCAGATCAACGCGGCGTTTACAGCGTTAGGCCAGCGCTGGGACGGCTTCGACATCGTGGTGCATAGCGTGGCATTTGCCCCGCGCGAGGAATTACAGGGCAGTTTTGTCGATGCCGTCACGCGCGAAGGCTTTCGAATGTCGCACGACATCAGCGCGTATAGCCTGGCGGCGCTTGCCAAGGCAGCCAAGCCGATGCTTCGCCCCGGCTCCGCGATGCTGGCGATGACCTATCTTGGCGCCGTCCGGGTGCTGCCGAACTACAACGTCATGGGTTTGGCAAAAGCCAGTCTGGAGGCTTGCATCCGCTATCTGGCGGCCTCAATGGGCCCAGACGGTACCCGCGTGAACGGTATCTCAGCCGGCCCCATTCGCACCCTGGCCGCGTCCGGGATCTCCGGCCTGCGTGGCATGCTCGACTACCACGCCGAGCATTCGCCCCTGAGGCGCAATGTAACGATTGATGACGTGGGCAACGTCGCCGCGTTTTTGTGCTCGGATCTGGCCGCCGGTGTGACTGGTGAGGTCACCTATGTCGACGCCGGGTACAACATCGTCGGCATGGGAGGCTGACTGCCCCTGCTTTGGTGGGTCTGTGCGCTGGCCCCGCTGGACGGGTCTGTGAACATTCCGGGCTCTGGCAGCGCGATTACAGCCGGTTTTCGAATACTTTCACCGGATGACGTGCGCGCAAAGCGTCTAGCTGTTCCGATAGCGTCTGTTCGGCGCGGATGGCCAGGAGCTGTCGCTGCAGTTCCGTACGCGCCTCGGCGTTGTTGCCGGCGGGTCCAGGCCTGCGGCCGGTCACGCTGAGCAGTGCGTAATCGCCACTGGCAAGTTCGATGCCGGCGTAGGTCGGTTTGCCGTCGTTGACCGGAAGGGCGAAGGCGCGTTTGAGCAGTTCCATCGGCAGCTCGGGCAGACCCTCTCGGCCGACATCGTCCAGTGTCTGGATCACTCCGCCGTGCTTGCTGAGGGTAGGGCCTGGCTCGGCACCGGCGCGAATTTCGGCCAGGATGGTTTCGCCGGTCTTCTGTGCGGCAGCCGCGCCGTCCCGTTGGCGCATGCCTTCGATGATCTGGGCCTGAACTTGATCGAGCGGGCGCCGCGCCGCCGGAGTGTGGTCAATCACCCGGAGCACCGCGTAGTGCCCTGGCTCCAGCTCGAACACATCGCTGTTGTTGCCTGCGCCGAGCACATCCTCGGCAAAGGCATGGCTGATGAACTGCTGATTTGACGCGACGCCCTCGCCGCCGGTGCGATCAAACGGCCCCGCCTTCTGGGCCGTCAAGCCCAGTTCCTCGGCGGCCGCGTCCAGGGTGTCCGGGTGCTCAAAGGCCAGATTCCGCAAAGTGTCAGCGGCGGCGAAGAAGCGTTCCTCGGCAAGTTCCCGCTGCAGGCGTTGCGTGACACTGTCGCGCACCTCGGCCAGCGGCGGCACTGTGGCGGCCCTGATGTCCGTGACCTCAAGCAGATGGAATCCAAACGGTGTACGAATTGGTTCGCTGAGCGACCCCTTGGCCAGGCTGAATGCAGCCTCGTCGAAAGCTGGTGTCATGGTGCCGCGGGGGAAAAAGCCTAGGTCACCCCCCTGGGCGGCCGAGCCGGGGTCGCCGGACTCGGTTTTGGCCAGCGTCGCGAAATCGGTTCCGGCACTGATCTTGTCCCGCAGACCCGCTGCCTTGAGCCGGGCCTGCTCAATGACCTCCGGAGCTGCATCTTCGGCAACGTTGACCAAGATGTGGCGTGCGCGGCGCTGCTCCTGGGCGCCAAGCTCCGGTTTCAGTTCGTCGTAGCGCTTCTGGAGCATGTCGTTGTCAACCGTAATCTCGCTGGCCATGCGGTCCAGGCTCAGCTCAAGGTAGGCGACCGAAACCTGCTCGTCGGTTTTGAACTGTTCGCGGTGGGCATCGTAGTAAGCCTGGATCGCCGCAGCACCGGGCGTCTGATTTGGCGCAAATTTCTGCCAGCTCAAGGTCGCCAGGCGCAGGTCGCGTCGCTCGAACCAGAGGGCTGCCAGCAGGTCAAGCTCGGCTTTGGTCATGAATGCGGTCTGCGCCAAACCTGTTTCGACCTGTTTCAGGACCAGCGACTCGCGCAGGTCGTTTTCAAACGCGGTCGGTGACAGTCCCTGGCGACGCAGCTGTGATTCGTAGCGAGTGCGGTCGAAGCCCTGCTCATCGGCGAAGGCGGGCGCCGCGTGAATCACCGCCGCGACAACCGAGTCGTCGACCTGCAGCCGGCGCTGGTTGGCATCCTGCAACAGGAGTTGGCGGTTGATCAGTCGTTCCAATACGGCGCGTTTGGTGCCGGGTTGGTCGAGAAAGTCCGGGGAGTAGGCGTCGCCCAGGGTCTGGCGCAGGCGCTGCGCTTCTTGTTGCAGTGCGCGCTGCATCGCGTTGCTGCCGATGGCGCTATCGCCCACCTGGGCCACGGTGTCGTCGCCACCGGGCTGGAAATAGGAGTTAACGCCCCACAGAGCAAAGGGCACAATCAGCATCAGAATGATCGCGGTGATCAGCCAGCGCGGCGCATTTTCGCGGAGTTGTTGCAGCATGAAGATCTTTTCCGGTGTCAGAAAACGAAATGGGTGAAGCCGGCTTCACCGACTTCACCCTTAAACGGCTGGTACTAACGCGTAGTGCCAAATTGGCGGAGCGGACGGGACTCGAACCCGCGACCCCCGGCGTGACAGGCCGGTATTCTAACCAGCTGAACTACCGCTCCGAAGCGTTCGGTGGGTGCTGAGAGGATCGAACTCCCGACATCCGCCGTGTAAAGGCGACGCTCTACCAGCTGAGCTAAGCACCCTTCAAAGAACGCTTATTTTATGCTGTCTTTGAGACCTTTACCAGCCTTGAACTTGGCTGTTTTGCTTGCTTTGATCTTGATCGGTTGCCCGGTCCGCGGATTGCGGCCGGTACGCGCGCCACGTTTGCCGACCGAGAAGGTTCCAAATCCAACAATAGTCACCGTGTCGTTCTTCTTAAGTGCCACGGTAATGGCCGTCACGGCAGAATCAAGCGCACGCCCGGCCGCTGCTTTTGAAATTTCGGCGCCGTTAGCAATCGCGTCGATTAGATCCGATTTATTCACGTGAGTCCCCCTGGATCGGTGGTTAGTAGTGCCCTGAGCCTTATCACCCAAGAAACAAGCGGCAAAACCGCGTCAGACTTGGGCTGACGAGTTATACCAATGCCAAAAAACGCGTGTCAACTAAACCGCGCGCCCAAGTGCGTTGACACTCAGTGCGCAATATAAGTTTCTGGCGGTGGCGGGGGCGCGTCGCCAAGCGCGGCCGGCTTGGCCAGCGGGCCAGGCATCGTCATCAGTGCATGGGCGTAAACCTCGTCTATCCATTGCACTGACTGGATATCCAATTGGCTTTTGACGTTTTCGGGAATTTCCGCCAAGTCCTTTTCATTCTCTTTTGGGATCAGAACCTTGCGAATGCCTCCGCGCAGCGCTGCGAGCAGCTTTTCCTTCAATCCACCGATCGGCAACACCTCGCCGCGCAGGGTGATCTCGCCGGTCATGGCGACCTCGGCCCGCACCGGAATACCGGTCAATGCCGAGGTCAGTGCCGTCACCATGGCACCACCTGCGCTTGGGCCATCCTTGGGAATCGCGCCCTCCGGCACATGCAGGTGAAAGTCGTTTTGCTGGAACTGTTCCGCAGTAATGCCCAGCTTTTCGGCGCGGCTGCGCACCACGGTCATGGCTGCCTTTACCGATTCCTGCATGACATCGCCCAGCTGGCCGGTCAAGGTGAGGATGCCCTTGCCAGGGACAACGCTGGCCTCGACGGTCAACAACTCGCCGCCGACCTCGGTCCAGGCAAGCCCGGTGACTTGCCCGACCCGGTTCTCCGTGTCGGCAAGCCCAAAGCGGTAGCGAGGCACGCCGAGGTAGTCGGCCAGGTTCGCACCGGTCACCTTGAGTTTGTCCTTACGGGTCTTTTTCAGTGCCTGGCGGACGGCCTTGCGGCAGATCTTGTTGATTTCCCGTTCCAGATTCCGCACGCCGGCCTCGCGTGTGTATAGCCGTATGGCGGAACGTATGGCGTCGTCGGCGAAGGTGATTTCGGTATCCTTGAGGCCGTTATCGGTTACCGCCTTGGGAATCAGGTAGCGCGTGGCGATGTTGAGCTTCTCGTCCTCGGTATAGCCCGACAGGCGGATTACTTCCATTCGGTCAAGCAACGCCGGCGGGATGTTCAAGGTGTTGGCAGTGGCAACAAACATCACGTCCGACAGATCGTAATCGACTTCCAGGTAATGGTCGTTGAAGGCATGGTTCTGTTCCGGGTCCAGAACCTCCAGCAGGGCGGAGGCTGGGTCGCCGCGAAAATCCATGGCCATCTTGTCCACTTCATCCAGGATGAACACCGGATTGCGAGTGCCCACCTTGGCGAGGTTCTGTAGCACCTTGCCGGGCAGGGAGCCTATATAGGTGCGCCGGTGGCCGCGGATTTCCGCCTCGTCACGCACCCCACCGAGCGACATGCGCGCGAACTTGCGCCCAGTAGCATGGGCGATCGACCGACCGAGCGAGGTCTTGCCGACTCCGGGTGGTCCGACCAGGCACAGAATGGGTCCCTTGAGTTTGCGCACCCGTTGCTGGACGGCCAGGTACTCCAGGATGCGCTCCTTGACCTTCTCCAGGCCGTAATGGTCGTGTTCGAGTACCTTTTGCGCCTCGTCCAGGTCACGACGGATGCGACTGCGCTTGCGCCACGGTACCTGCAGCATCCAGTCCAGGTAATTACGAACCACGGTAGCTTCTGCCGCCATCGGCGACATCATGCGCAGCTTGCCCAGCTCGCTGCGTGCTTTGGTCAGTACCGCCTTGGGCAGACCGGCCGCATCAATGCGCCGCTCCAGCTCGTCCAGGTCGCTGCTGCCGTCTTCGAGTTCGCCCAGTTCCTTCTGGATGGCGCGCATCTGTTCATTCAGGTAGTACTCGCGCTGGCTTTTTTCCATCTGCCGCTTGACCCGCCCGCGCATGCGTTTCTCGACCTGTAGCAGATCAATCTCCGTTTCCAGAAGATGCAGCAGATGTTCGAGCCTTGGCACGACATCCACAATTTCCAGCAGTTCCTGCTTCTTGGGCAGGCGAATCGGCAGATGCGCGGCGATGGTGTCGGCCAGACGCGAGGAGTCGGTAATCTCCGCCAGTGCGGTCAGGGCCTCGGGCGGGATCTTCTTGCTGCCACGAACGTACTGCTCAAACTGATCGAGCGCATTGCGCTGCAGGACGGTGTCTTCCTTCGGATCGAACTCCTGAATTACAGGCGTCTGCACCTCGGCAGTGAAGCAGTCGTCGGTCTGCACCCAGCGCAGGACGCTGGCACGCGCCACGCCTTCGACCAACACCTTGACCGTGCCGTCCGGCAGCTTCAGCAGTTGCAACACATTGGCGATGGTGCCGCTGATGTAGATGTCGTCCGCGACCGGGTCGTCCACTGCAGCGTCGCGCTGGGCGGCCAGAAATATCCGCTTCTCGTGCTCCCCGCTCAGGTCAAGGGCACGGATCGATTTCTCCCGCCCGACGAACAGCGGAATCACCATATGCGGGAACACCACGACATCACGTAGTGGCAGCACTGGCAGGATAAGAGGGGTTCGATCGGCGTCGCTCAGGGAACGCTCTTGCGTATGGTCAGTCACCCGGATAAGACCTCTGCGGTAGGAAGGAGCAGCGTGCGGGCTGCCATGCGGGGCAGGTGGGGACGCTGCGACGCAAACTCAAGCCCCGGCCAGCGAGGGCCGGCCAGGGTGGAGCGGTCTTCAGTCGGCGACCGCTTCTTGCAGCGGTGGGTCTTCGTAGATCAGTAGCGGTTTGTTGTCAGTGCCAAACAGGTTGTCGTCGTAGACGACTTTTTTCAGGTTCCGCATCGACGGTAGCTCGAACATCATGTCGAGCAGCGCATGCTCAAGGATTGAGCGCAGGCCGCGGGCACCGGTCTTGCGCTCCATCGCCTTGTCGGCGATGGCATCGAGTGCCGTGGGACGGAACTCAAGCTCCACGCCTTCCATGCGAAACAGCTTCTGGTACTGCTTGACCAGGGCGTTCTTGGGCTGTGTCAGGATGCGGATCAGCGACTCGCGGTCCAGTTCGGTCAGCGTCGCCACCACCGGCAAACGACCGACGAACTCCGGGATCAGGCCGAAGCGGATCAGATCATGCGGCTCGACACTCGACAGCAGGCGACTGGTGTCCTTGTTCTCGGCACCGCTCTTGATGTCGGCTGAGAAACCGATGCCACCTTTTTCCATTCGCTGCTGGACGATTTTTTCCAAACCGTTGAACGCGCCGCCGCAGATGAAAAGGATGTTGCGCGTGTCCACCTGCAGGAATTCCTGCTGCGGGTGTTTGCGGCCGCCCTGGGGAGGCACCGAGGCAATGGTGCCCTCGATCAGCTTCAGAAGCGCCTGCTGAACGCCTTCTCCCGACACGTCGCGGGTGATGGATGGGTTGTCGGATTTGCGCGATATCTTGTCGATTTCGTCGATATAGACGATGCCAGTCTGTGCCCGTTCGGCGTCGTAATCGCACTTCTGGAGCAGTTTCTGGATGATGTTTTCGACGTCTTCGCCGACGTAACCGGCTTCAGTAAGGGTGGTCGCATCGGCGATGGTGAACGGCACGTTCAGGATGCGGGCCAGGGTTTCGGCGAGCAGGGTTTTACCCGAGCCGGTTGGGCCGACCAGCAGGATGTTGCTTTTGCTCAGTTCGACCTCGTCTTTCTGCTGCCCCGCGTCAAGACGTTTGTAATGGTTGTAGACGGCGACCGACAGGATTTTCTTCGCTTTCTCCTGACCAATGACGTAGTCGTCCAGGTGGTTGCACAGCTCCTGGGGTGTGGGCAGGCGCTTGCGCCGCTCGTCCGCCGCTTTGTCGCTGACCTCGTCACGGATGATGTCGTTGCACAGCTCGACGCACTCGTCGCACACGAACACCGACGGTCCTGCAATGAGCTTGCGCACCTCATGCTGGCTTTTGCCGCAGAACGAGCAATACAGGAGTTTTTCACCGTCGCTGCTGCTGCCGCGTTTATCGTCGCTCATATCCTCACCTACCCGTGGCTGGTACTGCGTGACTGCCGGGACCCACAGGCCGGCGCGGCTGTCTCAACCCAAATCCCCTGGTTCCAAATTTATACCGCCAACGGCATCTGGAGTAACTACCCGGGCCCTGACGCCAATCAAATACGGCGCTCTATGACCTTGTCGATCAGGTTGTACTCGACCGCTTCGGGCGCTGACAGGAAGTTATCACGGTCGGTATCGTTGCGAATCTGTTCCATGGTGCGTCCGGTGTGTCTGGCCAGAATATCGTTCAACAGGTCGCGAATCTTGAGCATTTCCTTGGCGTGGATTTCGATGTCCGAGGCTTGGCCGCGGAACCCGCCCAGCGGTTGGTGGATCATCACCCGCGAGTTCGGCAACGCAAAGCGCTTGCCGGACTCACCGGCCGCCAGTAGCACGGCGCCCATGCTGGCGGCCTGGCCAATACACAGCGTGGACACGGGTGGCTTGATGAACTGCATGGTGTCATAGATGGCCAGGCCCGCGGTGACCGAACCGCCCGGCGAGTTGATATAGAAATGAATGTCCTTGTCGGGGTTTTCCGATTCAAGGAACAGCAGCTGCGCCACCACCAGATTGGCCACATGGTCCTCGACCGGACCCACCAGAAACACCACCCGCTCCTTCAGCAGGCGGGAGAAGATGTCATAGGCCCGCTCACCGCGAGCGGTCTGTTCCACCACCATCGGAACCAGGCTCTGGGCGACAGGCCCGGGCACGTTGTTGAAAGGCTCGCTCATGGCAGGACGGTACTCCGTTGTTTGGGTGCGCTACGGCAGGGGTTTTCTAGGGCGCGACCGCGTCGTCGAAGGACAATGCCTCATCGGTCACTGTCACCTTGGACAGGACCCAGTCCACCAGCTGGTCTTCCAGCGCCATGTTTTCGATTTCCTGTAGCCGTTCGGCCTGACTGTAATACCAGTTGATCACCGCGTCGCGGTCATCGAAGCCGGCGGCCAGGCGTTCGATCTCGGCCCTTACCCGTGCCGGCTCGGCGCGGATACCCTCCCGCTGCGTGATCTCGGCCAATAGCAGGCCAAGCTTGACTCGTCGCGCGGCCTCTGTTTCGTACGGCGACATGTCATGGTGCGGATCGACCGCTGGGTCGCGCTTGTGCGCCTGGTGTGCCAGGTTATGGGCTTCCTGGTGTACCAGGCTGTGCGGCAGGTCCATGTTGTGCTGATCCAGCAGCAATTGCATGACTGCACCCTTGCGCCGTCGGCGCAGGGCCATGTCAAGCTCGCGGCTCAGGCGTTCGCGCAGCGCCTCGCGCAGGCCTTCGAGTTCTCCGCTCTCGACGCCGAAGGCTTGTACAAACTCCGCGTCGGTCTCGGGCAGTTGTATGGCCTGCACGCTCTTGACGGTGACAGCAAACTGCGCCGCTTTGCCAGCCAGGGTGTCGCGCGGATAGTCGGCAGGAAAGGTCACGCTGACGGTGCGGGCATCGCCAGCACTGGCGCCCAGCAGCTGGTCCTCGAAGTCACCGATCAGGGTGCCACTGCCCAGCACGATGGGGACATCCTGAGCGGTGCCGCCTTCGAAGGCCTCGCCGTCAATGGTGCCGACGAAGTCAATGATCACACGGTCGTCGGGCGCGGCCGCACGTTCGACATCCGGCCACTCCGCACGCTGGCGGCGCAGGCGGTCGATCATGTTGTCGACGTCGTCGTCGCTGACGCTGGCTGTTGGCAGCACAAGGCTAAGGCTGCCGAAATCGGCCAGCGTAATGTCCGGAAATACCTCGAAGCTGGCCGAGAACTGGAGTACATCGCTATCGGTTGCCGGCTCGGCCTTGATGTCCGGATTGCCGGCCGGACGCAGCTTGTGTTCGGTCAAGCCCTCGATGAACTTGCCTTGCAACAGTTCGCCGACAACCTCCTCGCGCAGGCGCGCTTCGTGCTGGCGTCGCACCACGGACATGGGAGCCTTGCCTGGCCGAAAGCCGTTGACGCGAGCTTGCCGCGACAGCTGCTGCAAGCGAGTCGTGATTTGCTGCTCGACCTCGGCGCCGGGCAGGGACAACAGCAGCCGGCGCTTGAGGGCGTCGGTATTTTCCAGAGGAGTACTCATACGGTTCAGGATAGGTTCAGATGATGTCGGTCGGGTGCCGAGATGGTGCGAAAGGAGAGACTCGAACTCTCACGGGTTACCCCGCTGGTACCTAAAACCAGTGCGTCTACCAGTTCCGCCACTTTCGCGATATGGGTTTGTTCGTGTCACCGGGGCAGTATACCGAAGGCACTTGGCCCGGGCCGCCGCCGCTGGCGGAGCTGTGATTTGGTGCCGGGAGAGAGACTCGAACTCTCACGAGGTTACCCCCACCAGATTTTGAGTCTGGCGCGTCTACCGGTTTCGCCATCCCGGCGTGGGAGGCGCCGTAGTATGGCGGCGGGCTGCGCTGGACTCAAGCGGGCCACGGCGCTCTGCTACCATGCGCCCCGCCATGCGGCGCCAGCACTTCAACTACGTATTGCCTGCCGGGTTGATCGCCCAGCAGCCGCTGCCGCAACGACGATCCAGTCGGCTTCTGCATTTGCCGGCAGCGACCGCGCCGCGCGATTTGACGTTCACCGACTTCCCCGTGTTACTGCGGCCGGGTGATTTGTTGGTTCTGAACGACACGCGCGTGATCCCGGCCCGATTGCGCGGTCGACGTCCGACCGGTGGGCGACTGGAGGCGCTGATCGAGCGTCAGATCGGCGCCAGCGAAGCCTTGGTGCAGCTGCGCGGCGCCAAGTCGGTGCCTCCGGGCACGCGGCTGGAGTTTGCTGGCGGTGGCCACAGTGTTGCCGCGACCGTAACCGGGCGGGAGGGCGAGTTTTGTCGCTTGAGTTTCGACCGGCCGCTGGCGGAGTGGCTGGACCAGATCGGTGAGATGCCCCTGCCACCCTATATAGATCGCGCGCCACAGGCGCTGGACCAGAGCCGCTATCAGACGGTGTACGGCAGTCAGCCCGGCGCTGTCGCGGCACCGACCGCGGGCCTGCATTTTGACGCCGAGTCGCTGGCACAAATCGCGGCGCGAGGCATCGACATCGGCCATGTCACGCTGCACGTCGGTGCGGGCACCTTCAAGCCGGTACGGGTGGACGATCTTGCGACTCACAAGATGCACGCCGAACGCGTACGGGTGCCACAGGCGGTGTGCGACCAAGTGGCGGCGGCGCGTAGCCGCGGCGGCCGTGTGGTGGCGGTCGGAACTACCGTCGTGCGCAGCCTGGAAACGGCGGCGGCTGGTGGCCAGCTTGCGCCCGTTATCGGCGAGACGGCGCTGTTCATCAGCCCCGGTTACCAGTTTCGTGTGGTGGATGCCTTGCTGACCAATTTTCACTTGCCCGAATCCACTCTGCTGATGTTGGTGTGTGCGTTTGGCGGCTACGAGGCGGTGATGAGCGCCTACCGTCACGCGGTGGCGCACCGCTACCGGTTCTTCAGCTACGGCGATGCCATGTTTGTAGAGCGCCCACCATGCCCGTGAGCTTTGAACTACTGGCCAGCGATGGCGCTGCCCGTCGCGGCCGGCTGAAGTTCGCGCGCGGCGTGGTCGACACGCCGGCCTTCATGCCGGTCGGTACGCAGGGCACGGTCAAGTCCCTGAGCACCCAGGAAGTGGCGGCCACCGGCGCGCAGATATTGCTGGGCAACACGTTTCATCTGATGTTGCGCCCGGGCGTGGACATCGTGAGCCGACACGGCAGCCTGCATGACTTCATGGCCTGGCCGGGGCCGATCCTGACCGACTCCGGCGGTTTTCAGGTCTACAGCCTCAAAACGCTGCGCAAGATCAGCGAGCAGGGCGTGTGGTTTCGCTCGCCCATCGACGGCCGCCGTGTGTTCCTGGGGCCGGAGGAAGCGATCGCCGTCCAGCACGGCCTGGGCAGCGACGTGGTGATGATTTTCGACGAGTGCACGCCATACCCGGCCGATCACGACACGGCGCAGCGTTCGATGGAGTTGTCCTTGCGCTGGGCGGCACGCAGCCGCACCGCTCACGGTGATCACCCGGCGGCCCTGTTCGGCATCGTGCAGGGCGGCGTGCACGAGGACCTGCGGGCATTGTCGCTGGCCGGGTTGCTGGAGATTGGCTTTGACGGCTACGCCATCGGTGGCCTGTCGGTGGGCGAGCCGCGCGAGGACATGCTGCGTGTGCTCGATTTCATCGGTCCGCGGCTGCCGGCTGCGGGCCCGCGCTACCTGATGGGGGTCGGCACACCGCAGGACATTGTCGAGGCGGTGCGCCGTGGCATCGACATGTTCGACTGCGTGATGCCGACCCGCCACGCCCGCCACGCGTATCTGTTTACCGACACCGGCGTGCTGCGCCTGCGCAACGCCCGCTACCGGGACGATACCGGCCCGGTGCAGGAAGGCTGTGCCTGCTACACCTGCCGGCACCACAGCCGCGCCTACCTGCGGCATCTGGACCAGGCCGGCGAGCTGCTCGGCCTGCGGCTGAACACCCTGCATAACCTGCACTACTACCAACATTTGATGGCTGGCCTCCGGCAGGCCATAGACCACCGCGCGCTCGAAGCTTTCGTGGCCGGTTTCTATGCCCGTTACGGGCTGCCAGTGCCCCCTGTGGCATAATCCGCCGCCATTTTCCAATCGCCCGCCACCGCGTTTTTTTGCTGGGGAATTACCCATGTCGATGCTGATCAAGGATGCCTTTGCCGAGACGGCGCCCGCCGCAGCCGCGCCGGGTTTCGAGAGCATGTTCTTCGTGCTGGCGCTGTTTGTTGTGTTTTACCTGATGATGATCCGGCCGCAGATGAAACGGCAGAAGGAACAACGCAAGATGATCAGCGAGATCAAGGCCGGCGATGAAGTGGTGGTGGCCGGTGGCCTCGCCGGACGCGTGGTGCGCGTTACCGATCAGTACCTGGCGGTCGAAATCGCCGATGGCGTTGAGGTCAAGGTGCAGAAGCAGGCGGTCGGCCAGCTGTTGCCCAAAGGGACCTTGAAGGCCCTTTGAGCGACCTGGAATGAATCATTACGCCTGGTGGAAGAACCTGCTGATTGCGCTCGTACTGCTGTTGGGTGGCCTGTTCGCGCTGCCTAACCTGTACGGCACCGATCCGGCATTGCAGATATCCGGCCTGCGCGGGCGTGGCATGGACGCCGCCACCGCCGATCAGGTCACCGCCGCGCTCAAGGCCGGTGGTGTGCCTCACCTGGGGTCGACGCTGACGCCCGAGAGTCTGACGGTGCGCTTTGCGGACACCAACGAGCAGTTGCGGGCGCAGGACACGCTGCGCGAGAAGCTCGGCGAGGATTTCACAGTTGCCTTGAATTTGGTGCCGGCGTCGCCGCAGTGGCTCACCGCCCTGCATGCGCAGCCGATGTTCCTGGGCTTGGACCTGCGTGGCGGCGTGCACTTTCTGCTGGAAGTCGACACCGCGGCCGCGGTGCGTGCTGCCGAGGACCGCCTGGTCGATGACCTGCGTCAGCTGCTGCGCGAGGATAAGCTGCGCTACGAATGGGTGCGGCGCTTCACGGACGGCGAGCAAACGGGTATCGACCTGCGCATGCGCGCGGCTGGCGATATGGACAAGGCTGAGGCGCTGATCGCGCGGTCCCATCCGGAGTTGCTGGTGGAGGCGTCGGCCGATGACAGCCACCGCCTGATCGGCCGCCTGGGCGACGCTTATCGCCTCGAAGTGGGCCGACTGGCGTTGCAGCAGAACATCACCACCCTGCGCAACCGCGTAAACGAGCTCGGTGTCGCCGAGCCGGTGGTGCAGCAGCAGGGCAACAGTCGCATCATCGTGCAGCTGCCGGGCGTGCAGGACACGGCTCGCGCCAAGGAAGTCCTCGGTGCCACCGCAACCCTGGAATTCAAGCTGGTGGACGAGGAGCACGACCTCGACGCCGCGCTGGCCGGGCGCCTGCCGCCCGGATCGCGCCTGTATCGCATGCGCGATCGCGGACAGATATTGATCAAGGACCGCGCCATTCTGACCGGCGAGTACATCACCGATGCGTCCTCGGGCTTTGACCAACAAAGCGGCGGCGCGGTGGTCCACGTGTCGCTTGATGGACGCGGTGCCGGCATCTTCGAGCGCGTCACAGGCGACAATATCGGGCGCCGGCTGGCAGTGGTGTTCATCGAACAAAAATCCGAAACCGTGCGCCAGCCGGATGGCAGGAGCGTGCGGCGCACCAGTCGCAGCGAGGAAGTCATCACCGCGCCAGTGATCCAGGATCGTCTTGGCCGCCGTTTCCAGATCACCGGCATGGAAAGCGCCACCGAGGCCCGCAATCTGGCGCTGTTGCTGCGGGCCGGCGCACTGGCGGCGCCGCTGAGCATCGTCGAGGAGCGTACCGTCGGCCCGAGCCTGGGCAAGGAGAACATCGAAAAGGGCGTGCGCGCGGTGCAGGCGGCTCTACTGCTGGTGGTGCTGTTCATGGCCATTCGCTACCGCACCCTGGGCATGATTGCCAATATCGCCCTGGCCGGCAATGTGGTGCTGATCCTTGCTGTCATGTCGCTGTTGCAGGCGACGCTGACGCTGCCGGGTATTGCCGGCATCGTGCTGACGCTCGGCATGGCGGTCGACGCCAACGTACTGATCAACGAGCGCATCCGCGAGGAGCGGCGTAACGGCAATTCGCCGCAGGCCAGCATTGCGTCTGGTTATGAGCGGGCGTTCGGCACCATTTTGGACGCCAACGTCACCACGCTGCTCGCCGGCCTGTTGCTGTTCATTTTTGGCAGCGGCCCGGTCAAGGGCTTTGCCGTGACGCTGTCGATCGGCATCGTCACCACCATGTTCACCGCGGTGCTGGTGACCCGTGCCATGGTCAACCTTATTCAGCCCCGTGGCCGGCGCGCCACGGCCATTGCCCGGAGTTAGGACGATGGCCGAGCCGCAGTTCAAGGTCGATTTCATGCGCTATGCGCCGGTCATGCTGGCCCTGTCAGGCGTGCTGATTCTGGTGTCGATCCTTTCGCTCGCGGTGCGTGGGCTCAATTTCGGCATCGACTTCACCGGCGGCACGCTGGTCGAGGTGCAATACCCGGCGCCGGTGGAACTGCAGGCGGTTGAAGCGGGCCTCATGGCGCGTGGTCTCAAAGGCGCCGTGGTGCAGTATTTCGGCACCCGGAGCGAAGTGCTGGTAAGGATTCCAGGCAACATTGTCGGCTCGACGGGCGAGATCAGCAGCCGTGTCCTGGACGCGCTGCACGGCGCGGATCTGGGCAAGGTCACGCTGCAGCGGGTGGAGTTCGTCGGGCCGCAGGTCGGCGAGGAGCTGGTAACCAGTGCCGCGCTGGCTTTGCTTTACGCGCTGTTGGCCATTGGTGCCTACGTGGCGTTCCGCTTCGAGTACCGCTTTGCCATCGGCGCCATTGTGTCGCTGGGTCACGACGCCATCGTTACCGTGGGCTTCTGCTCGCTGATCGGGCTGGAGTTCGATCTGACCGTGGTGGCGGCGGTGCTGACCGTGATTGGCTATTCCATCAACGACACGGTGGTCATTTACGATCGTATCCGCGAGAACTTCCCGCGCATGCGCAAGGCCAGTACCCGCGAAATCATCAACCGCTCGGTCAACGAAACCATGACCCGGACCATTGCCACCACCGCGACTGTGGTGCTGGCGCTGCTGCCGTTGGTGCTGTTTGGGGGCGATGCCATCCACAGTTTCTCGCTGGCGATGTTGATCGGCGTGGTGGCGGGCGCCTACTCCACCATCTATGTGGCGAGCTGGTCGCTGCTACCCACCGGCTTGTCGGCCAAGGACATGCTGATACCGGCCAAGGAAGGCGCTCACACGACACCTTGAGTCGTCGCTGAGCCGTCGTCGCATTCCTCAGGCGCCCAATTCGGCGGCGTCGCAGTCCATATTGATCATCCGGGGCGGCTCGCCGGGTGGCCATACCAGTGCGCTTTCCCGCCCGTGCCACGGACCAAGCACCACACGTCGACCCATGGGCAGGCGATGCACACCCGGCCGATGGGTATGGCCGTGCAGCAGAATGTCGGCGCCGGAGTCGCGAAGCGCGGCATCGGCGGCCACCGCATCGACCTGCATTACGGTCGCGTCCTTTTGTGCCGTGGCGCTCCGGCTACCTTCCTGGAATTCGCTGGCCATTGCCTGGCGACGCTCGGCCGGCATGGCCAGAAACTCGGCCACGAAAGCCGGCGCCCGAATGCGGGCCCGAAACGCCTGGTAATCCACATCGGCTGTGCACAGGGCGTCTCCGTGCGTCAGCAACAGACGCCGGCCAGCGTGTTCAAGGAGGTACGGGTCCGCCAGGGGTAGCGCGCCACTGGCACTGAAAAAACCCTCGCCGAGCAGAAAATCGTGGTTGCCCACCATCAGCAGCGTGCGGCCGCCGCGTTTGGCATAAGCTCCCAAGGCCTCGGTTACCGACGCGTAGCGCGGCAGGTCCAGATCGTCGCCCAGCCACAGATCGAACAGATCACCGAGCACGTACAGCTCGCTGTCAGTCCCGAAGTGTTGGAGAAAATCGGCAAACAGCGCCAAGCCCTGCGGCATATCGGCGCGCAGGTGCAGGTCGGCGATGAAGATACGCAGCGGCATAGGCGCTCCGCGCCTACTCGCCGGCTGCGAGCACCTTGGCCGACTCGATGATGATGGCCTGCTTGGGAACGTCCGAGCCGAATGGCCCGGAGGCACCAGTCGGCACGGCGGCCATGGCGTCCACCACGTCCATGCCGGCCGTTACCTTGCCGAACACCGCGTAGCCCCAGCCCTGACGCGTCGGGGCGGTGAAGTTCAGAAAGGCGTTGTCGGCCAGGTTGATGAAAAACTGGCCACTGGCCGAGTGCGGGTCAGCGGTGCGCGCCATGGCGATGGTGCCGCGCAGGTTCAGCAGGCCGTTATCGGCCTCGTTCGGAATCGTCGCGTTGGTCGGCTTTTGCTGCAGATCGGCGGTAAAGCCACCGCCCTGGGCCATGAAACCGGGAATCACGCGATGGAACACGGTGCCGTTGTAGTGGCCGGCCCGCACGTAATCGGTGAAGTTGGCCACCGTCTCGGGTGCCTTGTCGGGGTACAGCTCGATGCTGATGCTGCCGAGGCTGGTTTCGAGTACGACGGTAACCGGCATGGGGGAAATTTCCTGGGTAGAGGCACCGAGCGGCAGCAGACCAAGCACCACTGACAGGAGCAGGCGTAACAGCATGGCACGCGGCGGGGTAAGTAAAGGGGGCACCACTCTAACACGCTGCGGTGACCGGTCTCGGGGCGGACAGGACCAGCCTGTATCATTCCGCGCCACACTTCGCGAAGGCTCCTGCATGCTCATCCACAACACCCTTACCCACGATAAACAGCCGCTGCGGCCCCTGCAGCCCGGCACCGTGCGCATGTACGTGTGCGGCGCCACGGTGTACGACTATTGCCACGTCGGTCACGCCCGGGTGTTCGTGGTATTCGACATGGTGGTGCGCTACCTGCGTCACTCGGGGCTCAGCGTGCAGTACGTGCGCAACATCACCGACATCGACGACAAGATCATTCGACGCGCGGCCGAAAACAACGAGACCACCACGGCGCTGACCGAGCGCTACATCGCCGCCATGCACGAGGATCTCGTGCGTCTGGGCGTGCAGCCGCCGGACCAGGAACCGCGCGCCAGCGAGCACATTGGCGGCATCGTGCGGATGATCGAAACCCTCATCGACAAGGGCTACGCCTACGCCGCCGACAACGGCGACGTGTACTACGCTGTGCAGCGCTTTGACGGCTACGGACGTTTGTCGCAGCGGGTCATGGAAGACCTGCGTGCCGGCGCGCGGGTGGACATCAACGAGGCCAAGGCCGACCCGCTCGACTTTGCCCTGTGGAAGTCGGCCAAGCCCGGCGAGCCGGCCTGGCCCTCGCCCTGGGGTCAGGGGCGGCCCGGCTGGCACATCGAGTGCTCGGCCATGTCCACCGCCTGCCTGGGCGCGCACTTCGACATCCACGGCGGTGGGCATGACTTGGTCTTTCCGCACCACGAGAACGAAATTGCCCAGTCCGAGGCGGCCACCGGCGAGCCTTACGTCAACGTGTGGATGCATAACGGCTTCGTGCGCATCGACGACGAGAAGATGTCCAAATCGCTGGGCAATTTCTTCACCATCCGCGAAGTATTGGCCCGCTACCAGCCGGAAGTGCTGCGCTTCTTTCTGCTAGGCAGCCACTACCGCAGTGCGCTGAATTATTCGGATGCCGCGCTCGACGCCGCCCGCGAGGGCCTGACCCGCTGCTATCTGGCGCTGGCCAAGGCCGGCATGGCGGGCGATGCGGGTCTGGATGACGGCTACGTGGCGCGCTTCGATGCCGCCATGCAGGACGACTTCAACACGCCGGACGCCGTTGCCGTGTTGTTCGACCTGGTGCGGGAGCTGAACCGCGCGCAGGAGCCGGCCACGGTGGCCCGCCTGGCGGCGACCTTGCGACATCTGGGCGGGGTGCTCGGCCTGCTGCAGGACGACCCGCAGGCATTTCTGAAAGGCGCCGTCGGCAGCGACGGGCCGACTGACGCGGAAATCGATGCCCTGGTGCAGGCGCGCATCGAGGCCCGCAAGGGGCGCGACTTCGCCCGCGCCGACGCCCTCCGCAGCGAACTGGCGGCGGCCGGCATCGTGCTTGAAGACGGCGGCAACGGCACTCAGTGGCGGCGACGGTAATCGAGTCCGCAGCGTAGAGCCCCAAGTATGCTGGATCAGGAGCGCCGCTGATACTCTGTGCTCAACAGGGCTACGGGGCTGCCGGGGAGACCACCACCGGCTTGCGAAAGCGCAGTGTCATGCGGTCGGATTCGCCAATGGCCTCGTACTTCGCTCGGTCCTTGTCGCCCAGGCGCAAGGATGGCGGCAGGCTCCACACGCCGGCTTCGTGGTCCTTGGTATCCGCCGGGTTGGCGTTGATCTCGCTGCTTTCCTCGAACTCAAAGCCGGCCGCCTTGGCCATGGCGATGACCTGGTCCTGGCCGACGTAGCCGGACTTGTCTGCGGCCGGCACGTCGCCGGCCGCGCGGTGTTCCACTACGCCCAGCACGCCACCGGGTTTGAGCACCTCATAGAAGCCCTTGAACATGATGTCGGCGTGGCCACCCATCATCCAGTTATGGACGTTGCGGAAGGTGAGTACGGCGTCGACCGAGCCGGGGTCGCCGAAGGCCGGATTGGCCGGATCGATCTGTCGCAGCTGGGCCTTGTCGTATACCTCGGGGTGGGCGGCCAACTTGGCGCTCAGATCGGCGTTCTGTTCAGTGAGGTAGGTTTTGACGCGCTCGTTGGGGGCCGTGGCGGGGTCGACGTTGGCCCCGAGGTAATGGCCTCGCTCACGCAAGAACGGCACCAGGATTTCCGTATACCAGCCGCGACCGGGGTAGATTTCGAGCACCCGCTGATCGGCGGAAACGCCAAAGAACTCCAGCGTTTTCTTGGGGTGACGCCACACGTCGCGGGCCACGTTGGCCGGGTCGCGCCAGTCGCCGGCAATCGCGCGATCGAATAATTCACTGGTGCTGGGCGCCGGGGCGGGGACCGGGATTGCTGTCGCCTCGGGTTCGCTGGCGGGGGCAGGTGGCGGCGGGGTGCTGGCCTCTTGCTCCGACCCACAGCCGCCAAGAACGAATGAGAAAAAGATCAGCGCTAGCGTGTGTTTGTTCATGGTGCATTCCTGTTGGCAGAACCTGCCCTCAGACTAGCACCCCGAACGGCCCGGTGTCGCCGGGCCCGATTCAGGTTACGGGCATTGCGGATGCTGAAGCGCGTTGCAGGCCAAGAGAGTCAGGACGACAGTACATCGGCGAGCGAGCGCAACAGCTTGGCCCCGTCGCCGTGCCAGGTGCTGCCGTGCATGCACGCAAGCGTGGTCGGTTTGGTCAGGGCCAGCCGCTCCAGCAAGGCCCGTGCGTTCGGCCCGTGGGCATACGGGTCCATGACCTGACGGAAGGCCTCGCTCGGGCCCAGGATGTCCGCCTCGGTGGTTGGCGGATGCTCGGCGCCACCTTGAGCGAACAGATCGCTGCATAACAAGGTGTGCGTTTTCTCCTCCATCAGCAGACCGCATTCCCATCCGTGAGGCAGGTGCGGGGTGTCGAACCAGCGCACGGTGTGGCTGCCGAGCGAGAGCGACTCCCCATTCGCAAGTGCGTGTGCCGGCCGATCGGCGATGTCGTCGACCGACACCATCGCGGCCAGCTTGCCGCACAGCGGCACGGACTGCGGCGCCGCGGCGAGCCATTCGTTCAGCGAACCGCACTCATCGGCCTCGACGTGCGAGAAACCGATGAAGCGCAGCCGCTCCACCGGCAGCACGCTCGCAACCGCCTCGCGTACCAGTGGAAACATCTTGCGCAGCCCGGTGTGAAACAGCAGTGGGGCATCGTCGACGATCAGGAATTGGTTGTAGGAGAAGTCGCCCGGTCCGCCTTGCGCAAAGACCGGCGTGTTGATTCGGTAAATGCCATCCGCGACTTCGTGAATATTGGTTCCGGACTGCTTGTTGGTGATCACCATATTCAGTTTCCTCGGAGACGGGGGGAAGATCCGGCAGCATACCGCGGCCAAGGTGCGTGCCAGGTGCCGTGCTCGCAGTATCGCAAACCCATCGGCATACGACGGCCGTGCCCGGCAATGTGTTCCTTGGGTTGGATGGTCGGTAAGCTCAATCCGCCTGGCTGTTACCCAGCAGGCCGCCCGCCGCCATTTGCGCGATCGCGTCCACCGAATAACCCAGTTCGCCCAGAATCTGAGCGCTGTGTTCCCCAAGCGCGGGCGGCGGGCGTCGTATGGCGCCGGGCGTGCGGGCCAGGCGCAGCGGGATGCCGGGGATGGTGAGTGGACCCTGGATGGCGTGCTGAACCGACTCCAGCATGTGGTTGTGCTGTAGCTGCGGATCGCTGGCGACCGCCGGGTAGTCGTTGATG
>NZ_JBFIII010000022.1 GCF_041601295.1 Immundisolibacter sp. | reverse complement strand
CGCTGTTCATTACCTACGGCAACGAGCGGACCAAGCACCCGTGCCGGCTGGAATGCGGGGGGGTGGAGGTGACGCTGTTCGAGCGCCCGGTGGCATTGGACCCCGAGGAAGTCATCCGCAGTCGTGGCATCTTCCACTACTCGTTTCGTATGGACTTCGCCCAGGTCAAAGCCATGTGCAATGACACCGCGAGTCTGCGCAAACAGGGCTACCAGCTGCCGTTCGAGCCCGAGGCGCTGGTGTTGCCGGGCGGCATCACCTACTGGCGCCTGTACATCATGGATCCGGACGGCAATCTGATCGAGATCGTCGGCTGGCCGCCGCAGAACGCGGATGACGCGGCCGGTTCTACCGGTCATCCAGGGAAGTGAGCCAAACACACGCAGGCCGAGTACAGCGGCCTGCGTGTGGATGAAGACGTGCTGGCCCTGGGCCCGGCCTTGCGGTGGTCGGGTGGCGGCCGTTTAAAGGGGGCGCACCTGCACTGGCAGCGACCGGTAGCCGCGGATGACGTTGGACTTGGCCCGCACGACATCGCCGACGACCTCCACCATGCGGAAGCGTTTCATGATTTCCTCCCAGGTCACCCGCAACTGCATTTCCGCCAGGCGGTTGCCCATGCAGCGATGGATGCCAAAGCCGAACGACAGGTGATGGCGGGCATTCTCGCGGTCGACCTTGAAGCTCATCGGATCCTTGATGACCTCGTCGTCGCGGTTGCCGGACACGTACCACATCACGACCTTGTCGTTTTTGCGGATCTGCTTGCCCAGCAGGTCGGTGTCCTGCATGGCGCGCCGACGCATGCCCAGGATCGGCGTCTGCCAGCGGATGATTTCTGACACCATGTTCGGGATCAGCGTGGTGTCGCGACGCAGCTTGTCGTACTCGGCCGGGTTCTGGTTCAGCGCCAGCACGCCGCCGGTGATGGAATTGCGCGTGGTGTCGTTGCCGCCGATGATCAGCAGGATGATGTTGCCCAGGTATTCCATGGGCGAGTCGATCATGTTTCGTGTGCGCTCGGAATGCGCCAGCATGGAGATCAGGTCGTTGCCCGGGGGGGCATTCGCGCGCTCATGCCACATGCGCATGAAGTGCTCGCCGCATTCGGCGAACGCCTGGTTGCGCTCCTCGGGGCCGAACTGATCGCCGCCGGTAAGGTCGGACAATGTGGCAGCATCCGACCAGTAAGTCAGTTTGCGGCGCTCCTCGAACGGGAAATCGAACAGCGTGGCCAGCATTTGCGTGGTCAGATTGATCGAGACATGCTCCACCCAGTCGAAGGTCTCGCCGACCGGCAGTTGGTCCAGAATCAGGCCCACCCGCTCGCGGATGATCGGTTCGAGCTTGGCCAGGTTGGTCGGTGCAACCACCGGTTGCACTGCCGCGCGTTGCACGTCGTGCTTGGGCGGGTCCATTTGGATGAAGCTCTGGAAGGGGATTTCTTCCGGCAGATCGGCGATGGTGATGGTCGGCTCGGACGAGAAAAGCTGATGGTTTTTCTCGACATGGGCGATGTCGTTGAATCGGGTCACCGACCAGAACGGGCCGTACTCGCTGTCGGCGCAGTAGTGCACCGGGTCCTCCTTGCGCAGGCGCTCGAAAAAGCCCCACTGCGCGTCCTGTTCGTAAAGGTCAGACTGGCTGACGTCGATTTTGTCCAGTGCGATCCCGAGCGGATCCTGGTCGAGCATGCGCAGGTGTTTGACGGTATCCAACATGATGTTCCCTCATCTAGTTAAGAAGTGATCGAATACGCCCGAGGCGGATTCGGTGATCAGCAATTTCAATGCGCGCGGTGTACCTGCACCGGCAGTGACCGGTAGCCCCGGATCATGTTGGAGCGGTTGCGCACCGCCGGCCCGACCACTTCCACCGTGTGGAAGCGCTTCATGAGTTCTTCCCACACGATGCGCAGCTGCATTTCGGCCAGGCGGTTACCCATGCAGCGGTGAATGCCGAAGCCGAATGACAGGTGGTGACGAGCCCCCTTGCGGTCGACCCGGAAGCTCATCGGATCGTCGATAACCTCTTCATCCCGGTTGCCGGACACGTACCACATCACGACCTTGTCGCCCTTGCGGATGCGCTTGCCGTGCAGTTCGGTATCTTCCTTGACGCGCCGGCTCATGCTGGAAACCGGGGTCTGCCAGCGGATGATCTCGGACACCATATTGGGGATCAGCGAGGGGTCCTGGCGCAGTTTCTGGTACTCGCCCGGAGACTGATTCAGCGCCAGCACGCCGCCGCTAATGGAATTGCGCGTGGTGTCGTTGCCGCCCACGATCAGCAGGATCAGGTTGCCCAGGAATTCCATCGGCGTGGAAAGCATGTCGCGCGTCTTTTCGGAATGCGCCAGCATCGAAATCATGTCGTTGCCCGGCGGCCCGGTCAGGCGCTGATGCCAAAGCTCGGTGAAGGCCTGCACGCACTCACCCAAACCCTTGGTCCGTTCTTCTTCGCTGACGAAGTCCGATCCGGCCAGTTCCGGCCCCCCGGTAGCAATGTCCGACCAATAGGCGAGCTTGCGCCGCTGCTCGAACGGGAAATCAAACAGCGTTGCCAGCATCTGGCAGGTGAGTTCGACCGAGACGCGGTCGACAAGATCGAAGGTTTCACCCACCGGCAGCTCGTCCAGGATTTTGCCGGCGCGCTCGCGAATGATCGGTTCGAGCTTGGCCAGGTTGGTCGGTGCAACCACCGGTTGCACTGCCGCGCGTTGCACGTCGTGCTTGGGCGGGTCCATTTGGATGAAGCTCTGGAAGGGGGCTTCTTCCTGCGGCTCGCTGATGGTTATGGTCGGTTCGGAGGAGAAAATCTGGTGGTTTTTTTCCACCTGGGCAATGTCGTTGAACTTGGTCACGGACCAGAATGAGCCGAAGTCCCCGTCCTTGCAGTAGTGGACCGGGTCTTGCCTGCGCAGGCGCTCGAAAAAGCCCCAGTGGGCGTCGTGCTCGTAAAGATCAGCCTGACTGACGTCGATTTTTTCCAGTGGGATGTCGTACGGATCGACATCGATCATTCTCAGGCGGTTCGCCGAATCCAACATGGCTCTCTCCTCCGTAAGTGAGTACCGGGCAACGGTTCGACTCGCCTACATCTGGAATGCAGGCAACCGCACCACCAGCCCTTCGAGTGCGTCGCTGACCTCGATCTGGCAAGACAGGCGTGAGGTTGGTGTGAGCTCCGGAGTGGGGTTCAGCATTTCGGTCTCGTCCGGACCGGGGCCGCCCAGCTTCGCGTACCAATCGTCGTTCAGGATGATGTGGCAGGTCGCACACAGGCACTGGCCACCGCAATCGGCATCGATCCCTGGCACGGCGTTCTGTACCGCCGCCTGCATCAGCGAGCGCCCGTTGCGGGCCTCAACCTCGTGCGCAGTCCCGTTGGCCTCGATAAAAGTCACTTTGGTCATTGCTGAGCCGCGCCTCCTTGCGCCTGGTCGTGTGCTTCGGGGTGATCCGCCAGCGCGATTATACGGAGCAATTTGCCATCAGGTTACCGATCGTTTGTTTTTTTGGATGATTTGTGTCAACGAACGAACCAATGGCGCATGGCGCAAGCAGGCGGCGGCGGAGCGGCGCTAACTTGGCGGTTGTTCAATGAGCCGCGGCGAGCGGCCGCCGACGTGCGCGGCGTCAGTGCCCAGGGAAGTGCTGTAGTAAATCAGCGGCTCCCCGGAACGCAATCCCTAGCCGCGAATACGCAGGGTCAGGCCCTTGAGGAAGTTCCGCAGAAACTGATCACCACACGGGCGATAGTTCTTGTGGCCTTCCTTGCGGAACAGCGCATTCAACTCCGGTTTGGACACCTTGAAGCTCGCCATCGCCATGAGCTGGTGCATGTCTTCTTCTTTTAACTCGAATGCCAAGCGTAACTTTTTCAGGATAACGTTATTGGTGACATTCGTTATATCGGGCTGCGAGCGTGGTTTTTCGCTCTTCCCTCGCCGGTGAATAATCAGCCCGTCGAGAAAATGCACCAACACCTCATCGCTGCATTCCCGGTAATTGGCCTCGCCCTCTCTTTCCAGAAACGCGGCTATCTGGTCGCCTGAGACATCGTAATCTGCCAGCTTGATGATGTCGGCGACCCGGGCCTCGTTCAAGCTCAGCGTGTAGCGCAGGCTGCGTAGTACATCGTTATTGATCATTTTGCCCTCTATTAATGAGTCGGAAGGTTCCGGGTGAATGCGGGTCGCTGGGGGCAATGCTGTTCAAACGAACTGGCCAGCGGTATATCCCGACGACCAGGCCCACTGAAAATTGTAGCCACCCAGCCAGCCGGTGACATCCATCGCTTCGCCAATAAAATACAGCCCGGTCTGGGTCCTGCACTCCATGGTTTTGGAAGAAAACGCAGTCGTGTCCACGCCGCCCAAGGTCACTTCAGCAGTGCGATAACCCTCCGTGCCCGAAGGTTTTAGCGACCATCCATTCAAATGAGTCCCCACAGTTTCCAGCACGCGGTCGGGTATCTCGCCAATAGCCATTTCCGCGTGCATCGGCCACAGCAGCCCTTGTAGTTCCTGCGCCAGGCTCCGGGTAAGGCGGTCGCTCAGTAGTGTGCGTAGTAGTGACCTCGGGTGTCTGTTCTTCTGCTTTTTCAACCACGTGGGCATGTCCTCATCCGGAAACAGGTTCATGCACACGGTTTCGCCCGGGTGCCAATAGTTCGACAGCTGCAAGACTGCTGGCCCGCTCAGGCCACGGTGCGTAAACAACACGTTTTCACGAAAAGATTGTTGGTCATTCCACAGGTCCACCGCGATGGCTACGCCAGATAACCGGCTCGCCACCGCCTTGAATGGTTCGGTAAACATGAACGGCACCAATCCCGCGCGCGTTGGCAGTACGTTCAAGCCGAATTGCCGGGCGATGTCGTATGCAAAGCTGGTGGCGCCCATGGTCGGAATTGAAAGGCCGCCACTGGCAATAACCAAAGACTCCGCCGTGAAGTCGCCTTTGTTCGTGGCCAGCTTGAAGCGCTTGCGCTGTCCCCCGCTGTTGCCAGTGGAGGTATTCATTACCTCGACCTTATCCGTTTCACATAGCACACAGATCGTGACATTCGCCCGTTCACACTCGCTGATCAGCATGCCCAGGATGGCTTTCGAGGAATCGTTACAGAAAAGCTGGCCGTGCTTGCGTTCATGAAAGGCGATGCCGTGCTTTTCCACCAGCGCGATGAAGTCCCATTGCGTGTAGCGATTCAGTGCAGAAATACAAAACTGCGAATTGGCCGACAGGAAACAGGCAGGCTCGATATGCAGATTGGTGAAATTGCAGCGCCCACCGCCGGACATCAGAATTTTCTTGCCGACCTTGTTGCTACTATCGAGCACCAGCACCCGGCGCCCACGTTGGCCAGCGGCCAAGGCACACATCAAGCCGGAGGCGCCGCCACCGATGATGATGACGTCAAAATGCGTCAAGGGTGCGTCCGCGGCGCGAGGCGCCGGCTCTCGAAAACCTCAGGAGAAACGATCATGCGCAAGACCTTTTGTGCTGCCATCTTGGCAGCGGCGCTACCGTGTTATGCCGTTGATGCGGCGCCAGCGGTCGATCCGCGCACCCACCCCGGGGAAGTGCGCGTGCTCGACATGGATACGCAAGCCCTCACCGAGGTCGTGCCCGACACCGTATATATGCGCCACTGGTTCGGTACCAACCTTAGCGTGGCGCTGTTTCGCATTGAGCCGGGAAACCCGGACGCCGCCCGCCCTGCCATGCACAGCCACGGCACAGAGGTCGGGGTGCAGCTGGCCGGGGGCGGCACCATGGTAGATGAGTTCGGCCGCAGCTATGTTCTGCGCTCGGGCGATGTCATGTTGATCAAATCCGGAGTGAAGCATTCCGGCGACTTTGGCGACAGCCAGAACGTCATCCTGAGCGTGGTTACGCCGCCGCGGCCGGAATACCAGGCCGAGGACGGTGCGCCGTATTTTCCCGGCAGTGGCAGCCCGGCTGCTGCACCCGCGCCGTCGCTGGAGGGGGATCAGGGCGCGCCGGTGCGCGTGTTGTTCAAGCTTAACGACGTGACGAAGGAGCTGACCGAAATCGTGCCGGGGCAACTCTATTTCAAGCACTGGCATGGGGATGACGTGACCGTGTCGGTCACCCGCATGGTGCGCACCGCCGGGGGGCATTTTCCTGGCAAGGTCAACGTGCATGGTGAAGAGGTGGCGCTGGCCGTCAAGGGCAGCCTGGACATGATTATCGAGGGCAAGCCCCACCATGTTGCCAAAGGCCAGGTGCTGATCATTCCCCCGCAGGTGCCCCACACCGGGGCCTGTCTGGACGACGAGTGCCTGCTGGTGTCCTGGTTCACGCCAAACCGCGTCGCCGAGTGGGGCCCGGAAGGCAACGCCACGCCGGACCTGCGTTTCCTCGACAGAAAATAGGCGGGT
This sequence comes from Immundisolibacter sp., assembly GCF_041601295.1. Taxonomy (NCBI): domain Bacteria; kingdom Pseudomonadati; phylum Pseudomonadota; class Gammaproteobacteria; order Immundisolibacterales; family Immundisolibacteraceae; genus Immundisolibacter; species Immundisolibacter sp. The sequence continues at coordinate 27,615 of NZ_JBFIII010000022.1, read as the reverse complement.
CACAGAGGCTTCGACCGGCTCGTCAGGTCGGCTAACACTCGCCCGCGAGGGCTATTTCGGCCTAGGTTTTGCGCCACTGCACCAAGGTGAACGGGTGGTCGCCTGGGTGGTCTTCGAATACGGCCTCGACCGAAACACCGATCTGCACGGGCTGCTCGCGATCGCCGAGCAGGTTGCCGATCATGCGTACCTTGCCGGCGTCAGCAAGTTCCACCAGGACGACGATATACGGCATGGCGTCCTTGAGGGAAGCATGCACTGGATGCCAGGCGCGTTGCCAGCTGAAGATGGTGCCCTTCCCCGAGACCTGTTCGTAGCCCAGTTTTTCGCCGCCGCAGCTGCGACAGATGATCTCCGGTCCCCACTGCCAGGTGCGGCAGTCCTGGCAGCGCTGGACCACCAGTTTGTGGTTGCGCGTGGCGGCCCAGTATTCGGTACCCAGACCCTCCGGAGAGGGGACCGGATCCGGCAAGCCGCGAGGCAGGTAGGTGTCGTCGGTCATGGGTTAGTCCCCGCATCGGTTCCAAAAATGATGGTGCTGGCTGGCGCGACCAGTGGGCCACCGATACACAGTGCGATCCTGGCGTTCTGGACCTGGTTGCAAGACTCGCCACGCAGTTGCCGTACTCCCTCAATCGCCAGTTCCAAGCCGTGCATATAACACTCAGCGAGGTTGCCACCGCTGGTGTTCAGTGGCAGCTTGCCGTGCGGCGCGGTCAGATTCTCCGGCACAAAGAAATGGTTGATCGCGTCCGGCTCGCACAGGCCGTGCTCGACCAGAGCCATGAGCGTGCCGCCGCTGAAATTCTCGTAGGCCTGAACCACGTCAACGTCGTTCGGTTCGATGCCGGCCATGCGGTAGGCGCGCGGGGCCAGGGTCTTGAAGTTGGCGGTCGCGTAGTCAGGAGCGTTGTGATAACTGATGCCGCCGGCCGTGGCGCCCTGGGCGGGCGCGGAGCCGGTCGCGGCGCCCAGGATGTAGACCGGTTTGTCAGTGAACTCGCGGGCCCGCTCGGCGGCGACCAGGATCAATGCCGCGGCGCCGTCGTTCTCCTGACAGCAGTCGTACAGGTGCAGTGGCTCGGTGATATAGCGGGACTGGTCGTACAGGTCTGCCGTCAACGGCTTGCCATGCATGACGGCACGCGGGTTGTTCTGCGCGTGTTGGTAGCAGGCCAGCGCAATCGCGCGCAAGGCCGACTGCTGGACTCCGTGCTCGTGCATGAAGCGGGTAATGCGCATGCCAAACAGCTGGGCCGCCGAAAGTACGCCGTAGGGCATGACATGGCCCCATTCGCCAGGCGCGACCGGCATGGCCATGGCCTGGCCAAAGCGGCCGAACTGTCCCTGCGCCAACGCCCGATGCACCACCACCGTGTCGCAGTAACCGGCCAGGATGCCGGCGGCGCCGTTGGCGATGGCGCCCATCACGCCACCCCCACCCCCACCCCACTGCATGACGCAGTAGTTCAGTTCCTTCAGATCCAGCACGCTGGAGATACGCATGGCGTCGTTGCGATCGTCGCTGTAGGAGCTGAAGCCGTCTATGTCGCGGACGTCCACTCCGGCGTCGCGGGCAGCCGCACGGATCGCATCCAGGCACAGCTTGAATTCCGAGTGCGGCGACTGGCCCCGCTTGTAATAGGCCGTCTCGCCGATGCCGACAACGGCGACCTTGCCGCGGATGGTGTCACGTGGCATGGCATCTTTACTCCGTTCAGTGCGTGCTTTCTTGGTTGGTTGCCCGGCAATCCGACCCCGCGCGAGGCCGGAATGTTATCCCCGTGGCCAGCAACAGGTGCCGATAGGATTGCCCGGTAGCGTACTGCGGTGACACCATCGGCCATCGATTCGGGTCCGAGCGCTGGGCCTTGCCGGGCGCCAACAAAAAAATACCGGGCGATGCCTTAACAGGAGAGACGAAATGCCAAACGACCACGGCTACAGCGTGCGGGGGATCCTGCACCGGACGGTGGCTTTTTTTCCGGACCACACGGCAGTGGTGGACGAATCCTTTCGGTACAGCTACGCCGAGTTACTGGACAAGGTGCGGCGCACCGCCAAGCTCTACCACGGCCTGGGGGTGCGCAAGGGTGACCGGGTGGCCTTGATGATGTTGCCGTCCGCCAACCATGTGGTGGCATTGTTTGCGGCGTTCGAGCTGGGGGCAATCCCGGTGGCACTGCACGTGCGCGAATCGACGCCCATCCTGGCTAAAACTCTAGCCCGCTTGTCGCCCCGCATCCTCGTTTACGAAGCCACGCTGGCGCAGCGCGTGGCCGAACTGCGGCCCCAAACGCCCTGGGTCACTGGCTATGTAACGGCCCGCTCGGGGATCACCCCGGCCGACCTGGCTCGCAATACCGGCGACCCGGTGATACCGGACGATCTGCCCGGCTACGAGATGGATTTTGAACCGCCCCCGGTCTCCGAGGACGACACCGCCCTGATCTGCCTTTCGTCCGGTACCACGGGCATTCCCAAGGGCGTGGTGCATCGCAACCGCCGCCTGGTGGAGGGCGCCCGGGGTGGCGTTTATATTTATCAGGCAACACCGCACAGCGCGCAGATCGTGCCGATCAGCACCTCGTTCATGGGCTGGCAGAATGGCGCGCTACCGATGATAAACGTCGGTGCCAAGCTGGTGTTCATGGCGCAGTTCTCGCCGCAGGGCTACCTCGACATGCTGCGCCAGGAACAGTGCACTATCGCCGTTTTGCTGCCGACCATCTGGCGCATGCTATTTCGCGCCGACGTGTCGGCCGAGGACTTTGCCAGCGTGCAGTTGGCAGGCTTCGCCGGGGAGGTCATCGACTTGGGCACGCTCGGCAAAATCCGCAGCCTGGTGGCGCCCAACATCATCAACATCTATGGCACCACTGAGACCGGCCTGTGCGGCGGCACCATGATGTTCGCCAAGGACCTGCTACGCGAGGACAAGATCGAGAGCATCGGCAAGCCGCTGCTTAACTCCGAGGTGCGTGTCATCGTGCCGGGCGGTCGCGCGCAGGACTTGCTGCCGCCTGGCGAGGAGGGCGAAATCATCGTTCGCGGTCCGAGTGTGGCCAGCGAAATGTGGGAAGACCCGGCCAAGACCCGCGAGGTTTTCGAGGGTCCGTGGTGGCATTCGGGCGATCTGGGCGTGATGGATGAGGAGCAGTTTCTGTATATCCGCGGGCGGCTGGACGACATGATCATCTCCGGTGGCATCAACATCATGCCGGCTCCGGTGGAGGGCGCCATCCTCAGCCACCCGGCGGTGCTCGAGGTCGCCGTGGTCGGTATGCCCGACGAAACCTGGGGGCAGTCGGTCACCGCTTTTGTAGTGACTCGGGAATCGATTACCGAAGCCGTGCTGGACGCGTACGTCCAGACGACCGACCTGTCGGCTTATCAGCGACCGCGGCGCTATCAATTCATGAGCGAACTGCCCAAGGGCCCCACGGGCAAGATCAGCCGGCGTTCCTTGCGCGCATTGATTTGACGATCCAAAGGACTCCAATTTTCCCTATACCCCCAAAGGAGACTTTTTTCAGTGGCTGACAACCAATTGGGCGCGGATGCGGTCATCATCGGCGGTGGCCTGGCGGGCATCGTCACGGCGGTCGAACTGCTCGAAGCCGGGCGTCGGGTCATCATCGTCGATCGGGCCGAACGCGAGATATTCGGAGGTCAGGCACGCGAGGCCCTGGGCGGCATGGTGTTCGCGGACACCCCAGAACAGCGACGCATGGGCCTGCAGGACACGCCCGAGCTGCTGCTCGAAGACTGGCTGCGCTACAGCCGCCTGGGCGCAGACCGGCTTTGGCCGCGCGCCTGGGCCAAAGCCTACGCACATGAAGGTACTGGCGAGGTCTACCACTGGCTACGCGGCAAGGGGCTGCGTTTTTTGCCGGTGGTCACCTGGGCCGAGCGGGGGCTGTTCGAGGCCGGCAACTCGGTGGCGCGCTACATCCTGCTGTGGGGCGGTGGCTACACACTGGCCACGCGCATGATCGAACTGCTCAAGCCGCACCAGGATCGCCTGACCCTGCTGTTCCGGCACCAGGTCCAGGGTTTCATCACCACCGACACGGCTGTCACCGGTTGCCACGGCGTGATCGAGCCATCGGGCGAAGCCTTCGAGATATCCGGAGCTGCCACGGTGGTGGCCACCGGTGGCGTCGGGGCGGACCTCGACCGGGTGCGCAGTCTGTGGCCGGCGGCCTGGGGCAGCGCGCCGCCCACCATTCTGGTGGGCGCGCATCAGTACTCGGACGGACAGCTGCACGATCAGGTGCGCTCCATCGGCGGCCAGGTCGGGGATCTGAGCCCGATGTGGAATTACGCGACCGGCATTCATCACCCCAAGCCGCGTCGACCCGATCACGGCCTGGGCCTGCTGCCGCCACGTTCGGCCCTGTGGCTCAACTACCAGGGTCGACGCTTCGACCCGCCGCTGATGGGCGCCTTCGATACCACCTACTGCTGCCAGGCGGTCAGCCAGCAGCAGGAGCAGTACTCCTGGCTGCTGCTGAACAGGAAGATGGTGCTCAAGGAGATCATGATCTCCGGCTCCGAACACAACCCCTACCTGCGCGACCGGCGCTTCGTGCGTTTCCTGTGGGAAAACCTGGGCGGCAACAAGCGCACCTACAAGTACCTGGTGGACGAATGTGGGCAGGACGTGTGCGTTGGCAGCTCGGCCGGGGAACTGGCGGCGAAGATGAACGCCCTGGCCGGTAACGACCATGTTGCCGGCGACGTGCTGCAGCAGACCATGACCACCTACGACGCCGAAATCGACAAGGGCCCCGGCAACTTCACCGACCCGCAGCTGCAACGCATCGAACGCCTGCGCCAGTGGCGGGGTGATCGCGCCAAAGTGTGCAACTTCCAGAAGATTGGCGACCCGGCTGCCATGCCGCTGGTGGCGGTGCGCCAGTTCATCCTCAGTCGCAAGAGCCTGGGCGGTGTCGCGACCAACTTGCAGGGCCAGGTGCTGGGAACCGACGGCAGCCCTATGCCGGGCCTGTACGCGGTAGGCGAAGCTGCCGGGTTTGGGGGTGGTGGCGCCAGCGGCGAGCGCTCCCTGGAAGGCACCTTCCTCGCCGGCTGCATCCTTACCGGACGTTACGCCGGGCGGGCCATTGCGCGGGGATGAGACCCATCGCGTCCTGGTGCGCCGCCATTCCGGTTTGTCGGGAGACGAGGCCGGAGCACACGAATGACAGACACGGAAGGAGGTGAGGCGTGCAACTGAAATTCACGGATAAGGTAGCGGTAGTGACCGCGGCGGGGCAGAGCATAGGCTATGAAACCGCGCGGCTGCTGGCGCAGGCGGGGGCAAAAGTCGCGGTCTGTGAACTCGATGCAGTCAAATGCCAGGCGGCGGTCGAGGCCATCGGCAAGGTCGGAGGCACCGCCACGGCGTATGTCGTCGATGCCACGGACCAGACCCAGATCGATGCCATGGTGGCGCAGGTAGTCGAGCAATGGGGCGGCATCGACCTGCTGATGAACGTGGTCGGCGGTACCCGCTATCCGCGCCGCGTTGACGAGATGCTGGAAGAAGAATGGCAGATCACCATTAACACCAACCTGCATTCCGTGTTCCGCTGCGTGAAGGCCATCGTGCCCCAGATGCGCAGACGCGGCGGCGGCGCCATCGTCAACACGTCCTCGGGCGCCGGACTGATGCCCAGCAACCGCAACGTTGCCTATGCCGCTGCCAAGGGGGCGGTCAACAACCTGACCAAGGCGATGGCCATGGACTACGCCAAGGACAACGTCCGGGTCAACGCCATCCTGCCGGGGATGATGCTGTCGCCGCGCATCAAGGGCTGGATGCAGCGCAACCCCGATTTCGGTGACATGGGCGCGGGCATCTGCCCGTTGGGCCGGGCCGGCGAGCCCGAGGAAGCCGCCAATGCCGCGCTGTTTTTGCTGTCGGACGCGGCGAGCTACATCACCGGGGCATTGTTGCCGGTAGACGGCGGCGCCGTGGCGGGCCAATACATCGAGTTCATGGAGTCCGGCGACACCGGGGAACGCCTTTCCTGAGCTGGTGCCGCCGCTGCGCAATCGACCCGCGCGCGGGGGTCGCTAATCTGGGCGCCCTGGTCGCGCGGATATTTTTGGACGCCGTGGGCGCGGTGCGTCGTGCGCAAGATCAGGTGGGCTTCGCCATCTGCTCCCGCAGCGTCTTGCGGCTTACCTTGCCGGTGTTGCCCTTGGGCAATTCGTCGACGAAGCAGTACTCCCGTGGCCGGGCATAGCTGGCAAGGTCAGTCTGCTTGACGTAGGCCTCCAGCTCCTCCAGTGTGACTTCGCCACGCTTTACCACTACCGCTACGACCCGCTGGCCCCAGTTCTGGTCGGGCACGCCGATGACGGCGGCCTCACTCACCGCGGCGTGGCTCATCACCGCGTCCTCCACTACGCTGGGCAGGATGTTGATGCCGCCAGAGATGATCATGTCGTCGACGCGACCGCGCAGGTACAGGTAGCGGTCCTGGTCGATCACGCCGATGTCGCCCGAATGCCACCACGGGCCTTCAAAAACCTTGCGGGCCAGCGCCGGGCGGTACCAGATGCCGGCCGCCACGGACGGTCCACGGATCAGCACTTCGCCTTCCTCGCCAGGCGGCAGTACATCGTCCGCCGTGCCCCCCGGCTTGATGATGCGGATGTCCGCGTTGAGCATCGGCCGACCAACGCTATCGATGCGCGACTCATCCTCCAGATCGTGCGGAAACATCACGGTGCCGGCGGAGCAGGAGCCTGACTCGGTGCTGCCGTAGATGTTCAGGATATTGGGTGAGATGCGTTCCCGAATTTCGCGCAGCGTGGCCGTGTCCATAGGCTCGCCGGCAAACCCGGCCGAGGTGATGGACGACAGATCGTAGTCACCCAGGCCCTGACGCAGCAGCATTCGCCACATGGTCGGCGCCAGAAATGCGTGCGTACACCGCTCGTCCTGCACCGTGCGCAGAAACTCGCTGGGATCCCAGTGCGTCATGAATGCCACCTTGGCGCCGGCGTTGATCACCGGCAGGGTGACGTTGTACCAGCCGATGAAGGCCGTCGACAGCATGTTGCACATGGCATCCTGCGGCGACATGCGCCACAGGTAGGCCCCGCCACGCGCGCTTTCCATCAGGGTGCGATTGGTGTGGATAACACCCTTGGGCAGGCCGGTGGTTCCAGACGACAACGCGATAATCGCCGTGTCGTACTCGTGCAGTTCCATCGGCTCGAAGTCCAGGCTGTACCCGGCGAGATCGCGCGGCAGGATAGGGTCATCACCGCTGTCGCGTTCGGTGGGCGGCGTTTGTGGCGACACCACCCGCACGAAACCGGTAATCAGCGGATTGCGCTGTCGAATCTGCGCCACCAGGGCCGTGAACACGCCGTCGTAAACCAGCGCCCGTGGCGAGAGTTGATCCAGCACCGCGCTCAGGGTGCCGACGGATTCGCGTACATGCAGCGCCACTGGAATGGCGCCGATTTCGATGGCTCCGAACAGCGCCACCACGTGTTGCACGGACGCCACCGCCATCAAGGCCACGCGGTCGCCCTTGCGTACTCCAAGCGAGTGATACAGCGCCGCGCAGCGCTGCACCTGGTCGCGCAACTGGGGATAGGTATAGCGGTACAGCCCGTCGACGACGCTCTCACGCTCCGGAAACCAGTCCGCCGCCCGGTGCAGCATGTCGCGTACGGTGATGTCGCGTGTTGTCATTTCCGTTCTCCTTGCCACGCTGCCGCGCACGACGTGACCGGAGGCGCCAGCAGCCGTGGCTACTGTAGCGACGGCAAGCGGGGCAGGCCACAGTATCTGGCCGCGAATATAAAGCTTAGTAAGGTCATTTAGTGGGCAGCCCTACCCAAACACCGCCCGGCTTTCAAGATGCTTGGGCAGAGCGCCGGGCATCGCGTAGGGCACGACTTCCGGGTGTTCGTCGTAGTACTTGAGCAGCACCGGATGGACCATCTTTCGCCACAACGGCGGGATCAGCACGTGCAGCAGCATGCCGAAGTTGCCCAGCGGGTAGCGGGGCGCTTCCTTGGAGTAGCGCAGGATCTGGTAGGGGCGACCCTCGTTGGCGTGGTGATCGGCGTGGCGGTTGACCACACACAGCACCAGGCTGCTGACGACGAAGGTGTCGTCCCAGGCGTGGTGCCGGTTCGGTGGCTCGTATTCGCCGCTGGGCAGTTTGTGCCGCGACAGGCCGTAATGCTCCAGGTAGTCCGCCACGCTGAGTCCGAAACGCGAAGCCACGTACTGGGTTGCAAACAGCGGCAGGGCGACCCAGCCGAACAGTGCGCACAGCAGCCCGACGAAGCTGATTTCGCCGAGCGAGATCCAGATCATCATGTTATGCAGGCAGACAGGGTGCCGGCCGTTACGGCGTTGCCGCTCGGCTTCGATGCGCCAGCTGGCCTTGAATTTTCCCCAGATGTTGCGCGGCGCGGCGTGCCAGTAAGTCTCGCCGAAGCGGGCCGTGGCCGGATCCTCGGGCGTGGCCACGGTCTTGTGGTGGCCGTAGTTGTGATAAATCAAAAAATTACCCATGCCGACGCCGCTGAATATCAGCACGCCGATAAACCGGTCCAGCTTGTCGCGGTGCATCAGCTCATGGGCAGTGAGGCCGCTGATACCGAGCGCGAAAGCGTTGGACAGGGCCAGGCCGATGATTTCGTAGGTGGCCAGGTTGCCGTAGGCGATGAGCCAGTAGCAAAAGAACATCACGCTCAACTGAATGGGCAGGTAGACCCACACGCTGATGCGGTACCAGATGTTGCTGAGGTATTGCTGTTCCCGGGCCGGATCGACATTGGCGTCGTCGGCGCCCACCAGGGTGTCGAGGATCGGCAGCACCACCAGGGCCAGAAACACCGTAGTCCAGTGAAAAATGCCGCCACCCAGGGCCCATCCGAGCACCGGCACCAGGGCGATGACCGAACTCATCAATGCCCCCAGCTTGGTGACGATCATGGTTTTCGAGGGCGTGCGTGAAGCCGGTAGCGTCGCGTCCATGTTGTTTCTCCTCGGTGCTGATCCTCAGCTTTATCCATGCTTCCACTGTTGGCTTGAGCCAATCTATAGTTGAGCGCAGCCTTCCTGGCCAGCGTCACTGGCGCAGAGTAGCGCAATCCGCGGTAACCGGCACAATGGTTTTTTGCGGGCTATTTGGGACCAGGCCAGCCATCTCGAACATTCGATTTTGGCGGTGCGTCCATGCACCGCGGGAGCCGTTGAATGAATCAGCGGTTCCCCAATCCACCTTCAAACGCGGGGAACCGGATGCAAAAGCAAAAGCGGGCTCTACACCATCTGTTTTTGGCAGGAGCGCTGGGCGTGGGGTTGTCGATGACCGGTCCACGTGCGGCCGAGGAGGTGGCTCCGGGCACGCTGCTCAACGCCGCCAGTATTGACAGTCTGCTCGATCAGACGCTGGACGGGGAGCCGATTCGCGGCCTGCTGGTCGGCCAGCAGGAAAGGATGATTCGCGAGTTCGGCTGGGCCATGCTGCTGACCCCGGCGCAACCGGTCAATGTCACCACCGGGGCATTGGAACTTACCGAAAAACACCGCGGTGAAGCCAGGCTCGATGCGCAGAAACGCCTGACCAACTACACCACCGGGGTGCCGTTTCCGGATCTTGACCTCGCCGATCCGGATGCCGGCTACAAGCTCGTGTACAACATCCTGCGTTTCGGTTGGGCCGGCGATGTCCTGAACCTGAAGCAGATCACCTTTCTGATCATCAGCGGCGAGAACGGGCTCGAAAAAGAGCAGGGCTGGGTGTATCGGCGCTTCCTGATGTCCGGCCGGATGAGCGAGCCGCATGTGTTGGACAAAAGCATCGCCAAGTACGAGGCGTTAATGAATGTTTATCCAAACGATACGCGTGGCGTGGGCTTATTGACAGTTAACTATACCGACGCGCGCCTGCCGGACGTGTACGCCTATATCAAGAACCTGCGCCGCACCCGGCGCATGTCAAGCGGTGCCTGGGCTGATCCGGTGCAGGGTACGGACCTGTTGTTCGATGACACCTTTGGCCTGAACCTGGACCCGACCTGGTATGAGAGCTGGAAGATCCTGGGCAAGCGCCATGCCCTGGTGGTGGAGCATTCCATCCTGCCGCCGATGGACGAGCAGGCGTCCGGCAAGGCCAAGTATCCGTTCATGCGTCTGGATGAGGCTCCCTACTGGAACTTCCAGCCGGACAACTATGAAATCCAGGAAGTCTACGAAGTCGAAGGCATCCCCAAAAAGGACCACCTGGTAGGCCGGCGCCACATGTTTATCGGCACCACCGTGGGCGCGCCCAAGATCTACTGGCAGGATCATTACGACCGCAAAGGCGAGCACTGGCGTACCGGGGGCGGCGGCTCCAAGGACGCGAAGTGGGACGACGGCCGTACCGGACCCACCGGCACCAGCGCGGTTATTGTCGATGTACAACGGTTGCATGCCACCGCTGCCGGCTATTCGAGCGGTGTGCACCAGAACCCACCCGGCGCCAAGGCGGCGGATTACGCGCCGGAAGCGCTGCCCCGCATGCTGGAGTAGGCGCAGTTCATGCCCGTTTGGCGTCTTGTGTTTAATGGCTTCGCGGGCATGGGGTTAGCGTCTGTGTGTGCAGGTTAATGCGCCAGCATCATGAAGTCCTGCACCGCCTGCACCGCAGCGGGGTCGTCGATGACCAGCCCGTGACCACTGCTTTCCAGCACCTGTACCTCGGCCTGGGGTAGCAAGCGCCCCCACACCGCGGCCTGCTCGGCCGGCAACATGCGATCCTGGCGGCCCCACAGCACCAGGGTTGGCACGCGCACGCGGTGCAGCCAGCGCGGCAGCGTGGTGTCGTAGGTCCGGGTCCAGGCGACGCGCGCGGCGGAGGTCATCTCACGGTATTGCTGCACGATCATGTCCACTGTGGGCGGAGCCGACATCATCTGTTGCAGCAGCGCCGGGTTCGAGATCAGGTACCCCGGCAGTTCATGTGGCGGAATCTTGAAGATGTCGATGGTGGGGTGCTCGGGTACGCGCAGCCCTACCGGCGACAGCAGCGCCAGGCGCTCGATCCGGTGCGCATGCTCGGTGGCGAAGGCGGCCGCCAGCCAGCCGCCGAGCGAATGACCCACCAGACGAAAACGCTCCAGGCCCAGCGCATCGAGCAGGTCCAGGTAATGCATCACGTAGTCGTGCATGGCGCTGATGCTCTCGTCCACGGCCGACTCGCCAAAGCCGGGGTGGTACGGCACGTAGACGCGGAACGTGCGCGCCCATTCCAGCGCGAAATCAAAGCCGGTAAAGGTTCCGGCGCCATGCCAGAACACCAGCGGTGGCCCCTCGCCGGCCACCAGCACGGTGGTATCGATACCGCCGATGGTGAAGTGTTCGCGCTCGAAGCCGCTCATGACTGCACCTCCGCAGGCCGGCTACGCAGGCGCGGGATGACCTCTTCCGCGAACAGCTGCATGTTCTTGACCGTCTTCCAGTGCGGCATGTCTCCGGCATGCAGCAGCGCGATCACCCGTCCGGCGCCGGTCTCTTCCAGCCACTGTTTGACCACGCGCGCCACCGTGTCCGGTGAGCCGGCGACCAGGCGCAGGTTCTGGATGTCGTCCCACTCCAGGCTGCCGGGGCCTTTGGTGTACAGCGCCCCACCGGCTTCCAGCTGCCGGCGCAGCGCGCTTTCGGACAGGTAGCCGGGTGGTGCCAGGTAGCGCAGCTCGGTCCGCAGCGCCTTGTTGAACATCCACAGCACGTGTGGCTCGTACTCGCGCCGGGCGATTTCGTCGGTTTCCGCCACGTAGCACAGGATGGTCAGGATCATGTCGTCCGGCTTGGCCGGATTGCCATGCGCGGTGCGGCTTTCCTTGTAGCGCGTGTAGGCCTGATCCTGCGCTTCCTTGGGCACCAGCACCAGGGAATAGCCGTGACCGCGCTCGGCGGCGAAATCGATGGTCTCCGCGCTGCCGCCGCCCACCAGGAATATTTTCGGGTGCGGGCGCTGGTAGGGCCGCGGCCAGATGTTCAGGTACTTGTAGTTGTAGAACTCGCCGTCGTGGCTGAACGGCCCGTCCTCGGTCCAGGCCCGCACCAGCAGATCCAGGCTCTCGCGAAAGCGTGCCCGCGCCGTGGCCGGGTTGATCTGCGCCGCGTTCGACCAGTACTCCATGCCGGTGCCGAAGGGAAACGCGCACTCGAAGCGCCCGGCGGCCATCACGTCAAGCAGCGCGTATTCCTCGGCCAGGCGGTTCGGGTACTGCACGTTCAGCAGCGAGCCCATCACGCAGATCCGCGCCCGGCGGGTGCGCTGGATCAGCGCGCTGGCTACCAGGTTGGTGGTGGGTTTCAGCGAGTACGCGGTCGAGTGGTGTTCGTTCACCACTACGCCGTCAAAGCCGAGCCGGTCGGCCTCCACGTACTCGTCCAGGTAACGGTTCAGCAGCTCGTGCCCGTGCACCGGGTCGTACAGGCGGTTGGGGAAATCCACCCACAGCGAGGCGTAGTCGGCCTCGTTGTCCGGCAGGCGCGTGTAGGGCATCAAGCTCATGTAATAGAACTTGACGTCGGCGTCGGGTGACTCAGACATGACCACAGGTACCTGGTTGAGTGGGCCGATTTACGTCGCGAAACCAAGCCGGATCATGCCACGCCAACCGGCGATGTGGTGGCCTGGGGCCGCTACACGGGGCTGGTCCGGGTGACGCCGGGGGCGTGTCGCGCCATGGGAATTACGCCTTGGGGCGGCGTAAGGCCCGCTGCTATGCTCTGGATGGCTGGCGAGCGCGGGCGACCACGCCGAACAGCGGATCTGTGCCTGACGGCGAACGATCGAACACCTCGGCCGGACCAAACATGGCCGATTCCGCAATCAGCTGCACGACCAACTCGCCCCGCGCGGCGCCGGAAAGTTGCAGCCAGATGGCGACTGCCTTGGTCGGAAAGCAGCGGTTGGAGTAGGTGACCACCAGCGGTGCGCCGGGCCGCAAGACCCGACCCAGCTCGGCCAGCACCGCGACCGGCTGGGTCAGGTAGTCGATGGACACGCAGATCGCGGCACCGTCGAACTCGTCATCCGCATACGGCAGGTGCGGATCGGCGTTCAGATCCTGCACCACAAAATCGCTCAGCCGGGGGTTCGCCTTGAGTTCCAGTGCATTCATGCCCAGGCCGGCAACGCGCCGGTAATGGACCGAGTCCGGCAGGTGGCTGACCCAGCTCGACATGAGGTCCAGGACGGCGCCGCCCGGCTCAAAATACTCGCGGTACAGCTGGGTGACCGCGGCGATGGCAGCGGCGTCGATATGGGTCACCAGCCGGACAAAGCTGTAGAACTCGGCGTCGGGGGTTTCGTCCTGACGGGCAAACAAAGCGGCGGGAAATCGCGTCAAATGGCTGATCTCGCGGCGGACGCGGCCAGGATTCCGGTGCAATCGCAGGCGGTGGTGGCCGTCCCGGCTCTGCTACATTGGGCTTCGGGCGCCAGCACGGTTACCGACCGGATTGCCAGCGTCCGAAACGGCCACCAGAGTACCAAACCAATCAGCGAGCCGCGTGCTTGAGATGGAAACGGGAAGCCCTCAGACGCGAGCCGCGCGAAGACGCAGGAGAGACCCATGGATGCAACTACGAAGTCGTCTGTTCACACCGGGATCATCGAGTTTCGCGACTACATTGCCGAGCTGGAACGCACCGGCCAACTGCTGCGCATCGCCGACCCGGTGGATCCACTGACCGAAGTCGGCGCCATCATGCGCTGGGCAAACGAGAACTACACCCAGGCGCAGCTGTTTACCAATGTCAAAGGCGCCATGCCGGGCTCGGCCCTGGTCGGCGGGCTCTACTCCACCCGGGAGCGGGTGGCCATGGTGTTCGGCCTGCCGCCGGACACCGACTACCACGACCTGGTAGACCACTTCGGCGAGGCGATCAAAAAACGCCTCCCGCCGAAAATCGTGGATCAGGGCGCGTGCCAGCAAAACCTGATGCTCGGCAATGACGTGGACCTGTCGAGGTTCCCCATACCCAAGCTGCACCCACAGGACGGCGCCCCGTATATCGGCACGCTGAACATCGGCGTGTGCAAGGATCCGGACTCCGACTGGGTGAACTGGGGCACGTATCGGGGCATGGTTCACGACAAGCAGTCCACCGGCCTGTTGCTGCTGCCGATGAACCAGGGCGGCATGCTGATGATGAAGTACCACGAGCGCAAGCAGGTCATGGAGTACGCCCAGTTCTACGGTGGCGACCCGATCTTCAACATCGTGGCCAGCGCCGGTATTCCTTACGGAGTTTCCGAGGTCGACGTGGCCGGCGGAATTCGGGGCGTGCCGATTCCCCTGGTCAAGTGCAAGACCGTCAACCTGCACGTGCCGGCCAATGCCGAGGTGGTGCTGGAAGGCACCCTGGCCCCCGGTGACACCAAAGCCGAAGGCCCGTTTGGCGAGTATCCGGGTTACGTGGTGTCCGGCGTGGTCGACCGGCCGGTGTATCGCCTGTCGGCGATCACCTACCGGGACAATCCGGTTCTGCCGTCCACCTGCCTGGGCGTGCCGACGGACGAGTCCCTGATCTGGTTGCTCGAAGTCGCCGCGACGGTCAAGGAAACGCTCAAGGCCAAGGGCATCCCGGTGGTCAAGGTGGCGACGCCCGAGTTCAGCGGTGGCCACTGCGTGGTGGTCTCCACCAAGACCCCGTACGCTGGCATCCCGCAACTGATTTCCAGCGTCGTCTGGTCGGACCGCAACGCGTCGGTGTTTCCGTATTGCATCGTGGTGAACGACGACATCGACCCGGCGAACATGGGCGAGGTGTTCCACGCCCTGTGCACCAAGTGCAACCCGATCAAGGACATCCACATCCGGCACGGTTCCACCAACAGCCCACTGACGCCCTACCTGCCGCGTTCGCCGCTCAAGGAAAAAGGCTACGGCGGTGGCCATGTGCTGTTCGACTGCACCTGGCCGATCGAATGGGACCCGCAGGACATTCCCCACCGGCTGGCATTCAACAACACCTACCCAGACGACGTGAAGCAGAAGGTTCTGGCGGATGTGAAGCGCTGGGGATTCAAATCCTTGCGCTAGCCGGTTGGTACACCGGGGCAGGCCAGTTGCCCCCGACACTTTCCTGGAGAATCGAAACATGGATGCTCGCAGTCGCCTGGACGTCGGCACGCTCATCGTCGACCGGCAGGAAGCTAACGATTTTCGCGTCGCCCGACGCGTGTTTACGGATCCCGAAATCTTCGAACTGGAGATGAAGAACATCTTCGAGGGCACCTGGGTGTTCCTGGCCCACGAGAGCCAGCTGCCCAAGCCGCACGATTTCTATACCACCCAGGTGGGCCGACAGCCGGTGGTTGTCAGCCGCGATGCGGACGGCGTCGTGCATTGTTTTTTCGATGCCTGCTCACACCGTGGCGCCAAGCTGATGGCGACCAAGCGCGGCAACAAGGCCGTGCACATGTGCTACTACCACGGCTGGACCTATAACAGCGCCGGGCGCTGCCTGGGCGTCAGGGAGCAGGACAAAGGCGCCTACCCGGCCTGTTTTACCGAACTGGACCACGACCTGACTCCGATCGCCCGGGTCGACAGTTACCGTGGCTTTGTTTTCGGCAGCCTGAATCCCGATGTGCCCGAACTGGTCGATCACCTGGCCGAGGCCAAGGCAATGATCGACCTGTTCGCCGATTCATCGGACCAGGGCCTCGAGGTGATACGCGGTTGCCACACCTACACCAGTCGGGCGAACTGGAAGATTCAGCTCGAAAACATCGACGGCTACCACTTCTTTCCGACCCACTCCTGCTATGTGGGTCAGATCCAGCGCCGCATGGCCGGCGACAGTGCCAACAAGCTGAAAGCGGTGGACCTGCGCGAACTGGCCAATTTGCCCAGCGGCAGTTACGACCTGGGTAACGGTCATGTCATGGACTGGGGCGAGATGCCCAACTTCGAGGACCGCCCGCTTGACTTTCGGCGCCCGGAAATCGTCGATCGCTACGGCGAGCGTCGCGCGCGCTGGATGATCAACCGGGTCCGTAACCTGGTGCTGTTCCCCAACTTGTTGCTGATGGACAACGCGTCAACCACCCTGCGCATCATTCACCCGCTGGCACCAGACCTGACCAAGTGCGAGACCTACTGCATCGCGCCGGTCGGGGAGCCTGCCGAAGGGCGCCGCCTGCGCTTGCGACAGTACGAGGATTTTCTCGGTCCCGCGGGCCAGGCAACGCCGGACGATCAGTCCGTCATGGAGCGCTGCCAGCAGGGATTTCAGGCAACTCATGTGGCCTGGCAACAGGGTTACGCGCGCGGCTCGCAGAATACCGTTCCGGGCGGCGACGACGATGCGAAACTGCTCGGCATCGATCCCCTGTTCACCAGCCTTGGCGACACCGAGACGTTTTGTCACGGCTTCTACCGGCAGTGGCGGGAGCTCATGACATAAAACATCGATATGGAAACCGGGCCGAGAATCCTGAGTAGGGGGTTCTCGGCCCCCGGATGCTGCGGGGTCATCAATACAGCACCGACGGCAGGCAAGCGCCGGCTGGTTCGTTGTAAAGACCCGTGGTCATCAAGGTCATGCTTTGCACCATGCGCAGGTCATGGTCCAGGCACCAGCGAAACAACGCGGTGTTGCGGGTCGGCACCAGAAACCCGGACCCCAGGTACACCGGCGCCGCGCCTATCAGGGCCTTCAGTTCCGCGTTGCTCTGACCAACGGCATGGGCAAAAAAACCGATTGCGGTGGCATACCCGGTGATCCGGCCATCGTGCTCGACCACCGTGGCGGTGCCTTGCCGGATGGCGTCGCGCAGTTCGCCGCCGCGGTCGTGGCCGTGGACCAGTCGGCACACCCGGTTGCACGCCGCCAGGTCACTTTCGGTCGCGGCACGCACCGCATAGCCCGGCAAAACCGCTGGCACAGCTGCCCCCTGCATCAGCGCCAGGGGCTCACGGATGCTAAAGCCGAGCTTGGCGTACAGCGACAGCGAGCGATTGTGATACCCCGCCTGTACCAGCCGCACGCCTGCAAAACGCCTCTCGGCCGCGCGATCCAGCAGTGCCTGCATCAGGCGCCGACCAACGCCACTGTTCTGCAGGGTCGGCGACACGGTTATGGGGCCGAGCCCGGCAATAGTGGAGCGCTCGTCCAGAAAGTTGCTGCCCAGAATGCGGCCATCGGCTTCGGCGACCACCGCGTAAAACTCCGGATGTGCCAGCAGCATGCGCAGCAGATCGACCCCCGCCTCCGGCGACGGGAAGTCCGGTGGAAAATTATGCTGCTCGGCGATTGCCTTGAACGCCTCGTAGCAAATCTCGCCACAGACGTCGGCGTCTTCCGGCCTGGCCGGTCGCAGGGTGGGGTTCATTGGCATCCCTCGTGGTGCTTTGTAGATATACCGGTCGCTCGCCGCAACCCGGTGCCGGCATTTTCCTACACCGCATAACGCGCCGGTTCAGGGGCGCCGGTGCGCCGTCCGCCGGAACCGGTTGTCAGCTGGGCAGTTTTCCCACTCAGAAAACCCGCGAAGGTATTCGTGCGCCGCTCAGGCCAGGTCGAAACGGTCCAGGTTCATCACCTTGACCCAGGCCGCCACGAAGTCCCTGACCAACCTCTCTGTGCCATCGGCGCTGGCGTAGACCTCGGCATAGGCGCGCAGCACCGAGTTGGAGCCGAAGATCAGGTCGTTGCGGGTACCGGTGTAGGTCACCTTGCCGCTCGTGCGATCCCGGCCTTCGAATACTTCCGCCTCGTCATCCACTGCCTTCCACTCCGTGCCCATGTCCAGCAGATTGACGAAGAAGTCGTTGCTCAGCGCGCCGACCTTGTCGGTGAACACGCCGTGCTGACTACCGTCGCAGTTGGCACCGAGCACGCGCAGGCCGCCGACCAGCACGGTCAGCTCGGGCCCGGTCAGCGTCAGCAACTGCGCCCGGTCGATCAGCAGGGCTTCGGTCGGCGCGCCGACCTTGCTCTTTTTATAGTTGCGAAAGCCATCGGCCACGGGCTCAAGGACGGCAAAGGAGTCGACATCGGTTTGCGCCTGCGTGGCATCCACACGGCCCGGTGCGAACGGCACTTCGACCGCCACACCGGCAGCCTTGCAGGCTTGTTCTACGCCCACGTTGCCGGCCAGCACGATCATATCGGCCAGTGACATCTTGCCGGAGGCCTGCTGGATCTCGACCAGCTTGGGCAGCGTCTTGACCGCGCCCTTGTTGACCGCCCAATCCTTTTGCGGGGCAAGCGCCAGGCGCGCACCGTTGGCGCCACCGCGTTTGTCACCACCGCGGAAGGTAGAAGCAGCGGCCCAGGCCACGCTCACGAGCTCGCTCACCGACAGGCCGGAAGCGGTGATTTTGGCCTTCACGTCGGCGATATCCGCCGCGGTCGGCTTGTGGGTAGCTGGTGGCAACGGGTCTTGCCAGAGCAGATCTTCCTTCGGCACCTCGGGCCCGAGGTAGCGCGCCTTCGGGCCCATGTCGCGGTGGGTCAGCTTGAACCAGGCGCGGGCGAAGGCTTCGGCGAAGGCTTGCGGGTCGTCGTGGAAGCGCCTGGAAATCTCGCCGAATTCCGGATCGAAGCGCAGTGTCAGGTCGGTGGTGAGCATGGTGGGTTTGTGCATTTTGCCCGGCACATGCGCATCGGGAATGATCTCCGGGGCGTTCTTGGCGACCCACTGTTTGGCACCAGCCGGCGAGCTGGTGAGTTCCCATTCGTACTTGAACAGGTTCTCGAAGAAGTTATTGCTCCACAGCGCCGGGGTTTTGGTCCAGGTCACCTCCAGGCCGCTGGACACGGTGTCCTTGCCGTGGCCTTGCCCGAAGTTACTGTGCCAGCCCAGGCCTTGCGCCTCGATAGCCGCGGCTTCGGGCTCCGGACCCTTGTGCGATTCGGGCGCAGCGCCATGCGCCTTGCCGAAGGTATGGCCACCGGCGATCAGCGCCACGATTTCTTCGTCGTCCATAGCCATGCGGCTGAAGGTGGCGCGGATGTCCTTGGCGGCAGCCAGGTAGTCGCCGCTGGCATTCGGACCTTGTGGGTTCACATAAATCAGGCCCATATGGGTGGCGGCGAGGTTGTCGTCCAGTTCGCGGTCGCCATGGAAACGCTTGTCATCGTCCAGCCAACCGTTCTCGGCACCCCAGTTCACGTCCATATCCGGCTCCCAGACGTCCTCACGACCGCAGGCGAAGCCGAAGGTGCGAAAGCCCATGGATTCCAGCGCGACGTTGCCGGTGAGGATGAGGAGATCGGCCCAGGAAATCCTTTGGCCGTACTTCTGTTTGATGGGCCACAGCAGGCGGCGCGATTTGTCGATGTTGACGTTGTCGGGCCAGGAGTTGAGCGGCGCAAAACGCTGCTGCCCACGCCCGCCGCCGCCGCGCCCATCTTGAATGCGGTAGGTGCCTGCCGCGTGCCAGGCCATGCGTACCATCTGCGGGCCGTAGTGGCCGAAGTCGGCCGGCCACCAGTCCTGGCTGTCGGTCATGAGCTTGACCAGGTCGGCCTTGAGCGCCTTGTAGTCCAGCTTCTTGAATTCCTGGGCGTAGTTGAACTGCCCGCCCAGCGGGTCGGACTTGTTCGAATGCTGGTTCAGCAGGTCCACACGCAACTGGTTCGGCCACCAGTCCTGGTTCGAGGCCCCGCCACCTGCGGCATGCTGGAACGGGCACTTGGCTTCGGTTGACATGTCTTCTCTCCATGTCCGTCTGACTTGGGTTCATGTAGCTTACGCCGGAGTTCAGCGGCGTTTGAGGCGCCACCCGCTTTGCGCTAGAAAAGCGGGTGGCGGTTCAAACGTCCGCCGCGACGACCGGTTAGGCGGCGTGGAACTCAACCTTTTGAACCTGATCGAGATTGACCGACTGCCGCGCCTGCCACAGATCGTAGTTGTCTTGCATCGTGAGCCAACTCTCCGGCGAGCGGCCCAAAGCCTTAGACAGACGCAGCGCCATCTCCGAGCTGATGCCGCTGCTGCCATTGAGCACGCGGCTCAAAGTGGAGGGCGACACGCCCAGCTTTACCGCAAGCTGCCTCCCCGTGATGTGGAAGGGCTCCAGATAGACCTCCCGAATGAAATCGCCCGGATGAGGCGGATTGTGCATAGTCATTAGTGGTAATCCTCGTAATCCAGCACAAGCGCGTGCCCATCACGAAATTCGAAGGTGATGCGCCAGTTGCCATTGACCCAGATTGACCAGCGACCCTTATCTGAGCCCTTTAAGGGATGCAGTTTAAAGCCTGGGATATCCAGGTCATCAATCGACGCTGCGGTATCCAGCGCAACAAGCTGCATTCTCAGTCGCTTCGCGTGGTGAGGCTGGACGCCCGAGGCCGAACCGGACTCGAAATATCGCTTCAGCCCCTTGTGGCGGAACGACTTGATCATGGATGGATCGTAGCACGTTGCGCATAACGCAACATCCGCCGCCTAACGAAGCTGTAGAAAAACCCGTTTCTGAGCGGCGGAGGTGTCCGTTGGGGAAGTGTTTCGCGGGGTAACGGTCAGGCGATTGCTCAGATTCAGGCAGGTCATGGTCCGACAGGTCCTGTTTCCGGGGCGGTCAGGCACGTCAGCGTGCCGGGCAATCGTGCCTTGGCATCGCCCTCAGTGCGCGTAGCCATGATGGGCCAGTTTCTCGATGTTGTGCACCAGGCAATACAGCTCCACTGGCCGTCCACCTTGCGTCGTGCGAGCAGGGTGAAACGGTCCAGCCGCTTGTTACCGCGCAGGTTGCCAAACACCGGCTCCACGGTGGCGAAGCGGGCGGTGATCATCCGGCGGCCCAAGGCGCTGTCAATCTTGACCTTCACGCGGTCGGTGTGGCTCTCGTGCCCGTCGCGCTTGCCTCAACGAGCACACGAGTACTGGATTGACGTCCAAAATTGTTTGGTACTCGTAGTCGGAAAAATAGGTCCTTGCGGGACGCCAGTTTCTCTGAGCCTCCATCTTTTCGTACGTCACCTCATCATTAAACGTCCTGGCAAACGCCGCAGTGACGGCCCCGTTGGCAAACTTGCCGCCGCCGACGACCGAGGCGGCACCGCCGATGACGGCCGCGGTCATGCTACGTCCAACCCGCGAGAGGAATTGGGAGGTCAGCTTGATCTGATCGACCAGCGGGCTTGCCCACTGGGCAGCCTGCCGACAGCATACCGCTCTGGACGCTGCCACCCTGGATGTGGGCGGTGGTACCTCCGGTCAGAGCGTGCGCAGGAACGTAGCCTGGATGAAGCGTAGCGGAATCCGGGGCGAGTGGGTGATGGCCCCCCGTATTCCGCTTCGCTCCATGCGGGCTAACACTTGCTGCCTTTATCTGCTTGGCGATCGGGCCATGATGCATTCCGGTTACGTGGATGAGATGCTGCGCAAGCGTAGACAGGGCAGGCTCAGATTTCAATGACTCTGACCCCTTGATCCACCTTGATCCCAATTTTGTTTTTACACATAACGTTAAAGCCCAGCCGCGCCGCTTTTTGGCGTCGTCTGGTGTTTCCGTGGGTGTTTCCGTGGGGGACAGACCACGGTTTCACGGGTCGTCGAACAACCCTCCGGAGTCCAGCTTTGGCATTTGCCGTGGCCGTCCGGATTTCCCTGGGGTCGCACGTCTTCCCAGCACCGATGAAACCTGCGCTGCAAAGCGTTCGTTGCCAAGCGCGAAATTCCCGTTCGTCGCCCGCCGGATTTCATCCACCAGACCTGGCTCTAATTCAAAACGAAACAGTTCGCGATAAGCCGCCAACCGGGCGCTCGCATCCGCGCCGAGTGCCGTGTACAGCGGATGCGGCGTCACCACAGGATCGGCTTCCCCCTGCGCATTGGCCCGATAGCTCGACCAACGATGATCCGCCGGGTGCGATGCCATGTCAGCCCGCACCGGATTCAGTTCGATGTAGCGCTGACAGGTAAGCAGATAGGCGTCCTCCTGCGTCAGACATGACCGGAACCGTCCTTCCCACAGGGTGCCGCTGCGCTGGTAGGTGCGATTGACGTATTGCACGTAACGCTGCCCAAGTGCCTTCATCAGCTGTCCCGCAGCGTCGGCTCGGTCTGCCGAAAGCAACAGATGCACATGGTTTGTCATCAGCACGTAGGCATGCACACGGCACCCGGCTTGCCGGGCATACTCGCCCAGCCACCGCAAATACCATTGGTAATCCTCGCCCGCGAAGAAGCACGCCTGGCGATTGTTGCCCCGCTGAATGATGTGCAGCGGGAGGTTGGGCAGCGTGAGCCGGGCACGGCGGGGCATGGGGAGCGACTCGGCCTAATTAACGAGTGGTGGAGTATAACGAAAAACCGTGGTCTGTCCCCTATTACGTGCTACGGAACGAACACCTACTCTTAAATCAATTATCGATTCCATATAACGCCGGCGCTCACCCGCGCGCGTAGCGCGTCGGGTGGAGCGGCTGGTTAGATGCCGGTTAGCGAACCACATATTCCTTGACCACTACTGTTCTGCGCGAATCTCCAACCTCAACCTTGGCGCCGGCCGAGATCCAAACCGGAAATGACTGGCCCGGGTTCGCTGATATTTCGATCTTTCCGTAAATGGTGTAGCTCTTGTCTTCTCCGATTAGAACCTCGCCATCAATGTACAAGTCAGCCGTCCCAATTCCCTTTTCAAACTCGACGGGCTTGAGACCTTCGATTTTCCACAGGCGTCCTTTTGGCACAACGTACGCGTCATGAAGGTTTGTAAGGACAAGCTCTTTCGCGGCAGGAGGGCCGGCCTCGGCAGCACCTGTCAGGGCCGAAGCAAACATTGCCAGACAGAGGACAGCGGTGCGCATTATCAAGTGCTCCAGCATCTAACGAATAAAGTCGAGCGACGCTCGCGGCGAAGTAAGCTGGGGGAAATGCGCCGCGGCATGCCGCGAGGGTTCGCTCGGACGAGCGTTGGGCCACGCCCTGGAATCAGACCTCAAGAAGGCAACATCAAAGATTTCTCTGAAAAGTTCCTCTGCCGCGAAGCTTGGCGACGCTGTTCGCATTAACGCGTTATGCGACAGCTCAGCAAAGCTTCGCTCAATACCATTTTTTTCGATAGGTTTCAATTGTTGCATCGCAGGCTGGCGATTCCAGGGTGGCGGCTCAACTAGATATGTACACCATCTGGTGTATAACCTTGGCGAGCGAATCCACGATTACTTTTTAAGTTCAAAGGGTTGTGAATGAATGCCAGATTATCGACCATCGCCTTCCTCCGCGTCGCCGCCCACAGTGCAGGGCCGGGTTCGCCGGCCGGGGAATGCCAGGCGGGCCAAGCAAACCTACATCCACTGGATAGAAAGGTACATCTTTTTTCAGGTTGAGGGTCGCCCCCGGGGATGCTCGAGGCAGAGACGTCCTTGCAGTGGAGCGCAACGTCGCAGCTGCCACCCGCAACCTGGGCTTGCCGGTTGAAGCCGTTGGGTTTTGGACGTATCGCTGCCGTGGCGGGACCACGGTATCCGCGCCACGCAGCGTGATGTGCCGCGCGCGGGGAGGCGGTCAGCCCCTTGGGCTGATGCGAAGCATTCTCAGGTCGCCCGGCGCAAAAGCGGTGGTCACGCCGGCACCAGACCCGCCATGTCCAGCATCAGCCACTTGCTGCCGGCGGCGGCGAACTTGACCTGTACCCGGGTGCGCGGGCCCTGGCCCTCGAGGTCGGTGATGATGCCCTCGCCGAACTTGCCGTGGCGCACGCTTTGGCCGACCCACAGGCCGCTGTCGCTTTTTTCCGGCACTTTGGCCGGGACGTTCCAGGTGTTTTTCGGGCGAGTCCTGGCCGCAACGGGAAGTGCCTGCGCGGCGTTGTTGGAATGGGTCCAGTCCGGGCGGGACTTGCCGAAGCTATCGCCGTAGCCGCGCGATGGGCGTGCGGCAACCGGTTGGCTCACGGTGCCGCGCAGGCGCACTTCGGTGAGGAATTCGGCCGGAATTTCGCCCACGAAACGCGAGGCCATGGCCGGGCGCGTTTCGCCATGGATGCGCCGGCTCTCGGCGTAGGTGATGAACAGCCGCTCGCGGGCGCGGGTGAGGCCGACATAGGCAAGGCGGCGCTCTTCTTCCAGCCGGGTGGGGTCTTCGAGCGAGCGCTGGGACGGGAACAGACCTTCCTCCACGCCGCCCAGGAACACCAGCCGAAACTCCAGGCCCTTGGCCGAGTGCAGGGTCATCAGCTGCACGCAGTCGTCGCCGGCCTCGCCCTGGGCGTCGCCGGCTTCCAGCGCGGCGTGGCTCAGGAAGGCGGTCAGTTCGTCGAGGTCTTCTTCCTCGTTAACGAACAGGCTGGCGGCGTTGACCAGTTCGTCCAGGTTCTCGATGCGCCCCTCGGCGCGGCCGTCGGTGTCCTTGCTGTAATGGGTCATGAGGCCGCTGTCGCGGATGGCCATGGTGGCCTGGTCGGTCAGCGGCTGGCCTTGGCTGGCGGCGCGCAGGTCCTCGATCAATTTATGAAACCCGCCCAGCGCCGTGGCCGCCCGCCCGCTGAGGCCGCCGTCGCGCAGCAGCCGGCACAGCACTTCCCACACCGGCAGGTTGTGCGCGCGTGCGTCGCTGCGCAGGGTTTCCAGGGTCTTGTCGCCGATGCCGCGCGGCGGCTGGTTGACCACCCGCTCGAAGGCGGTGTCGTCGGCCGGGTTGGCGACCAGGCGCAGGTAGGCCAGGGCGTCGCGGATCTCGGCGCGGTCGAAAAACCGCTGGCCGCCGTACACGCGGTATTTGATGCGCCGCACCATGAGGGCTTCTTCAAATGCCCGTGACTGGGCGTTGGAGCGGTACAGGATGGCGGCCTCGGCGCGCGGGTTGCCGGCGGCGGCCCAGGCTTCGATCTGCTCGACCACGAAGCGCGCCTCGTCCTGTTCGTTGTAGGCGGCGTACAGGCGGATCGGCTCGCCGGTGCCGGCATCGGACCACAGGTTCTTGCCCAGGCGCTCGCGGTTGTGGGCGATCAGGGCGTTGGCGGCGCTAAGGATGGTGCTGGTGGAGCGGTAGTTCTGTTCCAGGCGGATGACTTTGCAGGCGGCGAACTGGCGCTCGAAATCGCGCATGTTCTCCACCTTGGCGCCGCGCCAGCCGTAGATGGCCTGGTCGTCGTCGCCGACGGCGAACATGCTGGTTTCCGGGCCGGCAAGGTTGCACAGCCAGGCGTATTGCAGGGCGTTGGTGTCCTGAAACTCGTCCACCAGAATGTGCCGGAAACGGCGCCGGTAGTGGTCGCGCAGGGCCGGTTGCTGCACCCACAGATCGTTGCTGCGCAGCAGCAGTTCGCCAAAATCGACCATGCCACCGCGCTCGCAGGCGGCCTCGTAACGGCGGTACAGCTCGGCCAGCTCGGCCCGATCCGGGAAGCCCTGCGGGTCGACGTGGCGGGCGCGCTGGCCCTCGTCCTTGCGGGCGTTGATGAAGCTTTGCACCGCGCCGGGCGTGTGCTGATCGTTGCCGACCTCCTTAAGCAGCCGTTTGATCAGGCGCTGCTGGTCGTCGGAGTCCAGGATCTGGAATGTCTCCGGCAGCCCGGCCTCGCGCCAGTGGGCCCGCAGCAGGCGATGGGCGATGCCGTGAAAAGTGCCAACCCACATGCCGCGCGGCGGCAGCGGCACCAGGCGGCCAATCTGCTCGCGCATCTGCGCGGCGGCCTTGTTGGTGAAGGTGACCGCCAGGATCTCCAGCGGCGAGGCGCGCTCGATCTCGATCAGCCAGGCGATGCGGTGCGTCAGCACGCGGGTTTTGCCGCTGCCGGCGCCGGCCAGCACCAGTGCGGTGGGACCGGGGGTGGTGACGGCTTCGTGTTGGGGTGGGTTAAGGCGCTCGGTCAGGTGTTGCAGCTTGCTGGTCATCGCACAATCTTGAGGGTGTCTCCGGCGGCAGGTTCGCCGGTCGGGTAGTGGCCGTTTAGCAGGCGCAGCTGCGCCGTGGCGTCGCCGGGCAGGCGCGAGCCTTTGGCCAGTTGGGCGAAGTTGTCGCCGGGCGCCGCGGTCTTGAGGCGCAGGCGCAGGGGTTTGGCCAGGGCCCGCTCGTCCTCGCGCAGCGGGTGAAAGCTGAGCGCGGTCTGCAGCAGCGCGCGGTCCGCCGCCTGCGCGTCGCCGCCTTCCTTGGCCACGCCGACCAGGATGTAGGCCTGGTTGCGGTGAAAGATCACCGCCACGCGTCCCTGGCGCCGCGCCAGGGCGCCGCCCAGTTGGACATTGGCGCTGTAGCCGGGCAGGCCGGCCGGGCTGATTTCCTGTCCAGCCGGATTGCGGATGCCCAGGCGGCGAATCATGAACTCGCGCGGTGTTTCGCGCTGGTTCAGGTCCTGGCTGGTCAGCTGCGCCTGGGCGCTGCCGCCCGGCGCGATGGCCAGCAGCCGGTCGGGCTGGTTTTGCAGCCGCCAGCCGGGCGGGAACTCGAGCGCGAAGTCGAGTGGCCCGTGGTAGAAGCGGTTCTCGCGGCGGATGCCTTGCACCGTGCTGTCGCCGAACACCAGACCGTCGAGCCGCTTCTGGAAGCGCTCGCGTCCATCGTCGGCCGGGGTGTCCGGCGCCAGGAACGAGGCCTTGGTGAGCACTTCCTTGAGGCGGGTGTCCTCGTCCGGATGGCTGGCGAACAGGCCGTGATAGGCCTGCGGCTCGCGGCCTTCGGCCTTGGCCTGCGCGGTGGCGTAATCGCCCTGCGCCTTGAGCGTGCGCAGCACGCCCAGGATGGCTTGCGGGTCGTAGCCGGCCTGGGCCAGGTACTCGGCGCCCAGACTGTCGGATTCGAGCTCGTGCTCGCGGCCATAGCCGCTGAGCGTGGCCTGACCCAGCACGCCCATGACGTTCTGCGCCACGTTGTTGCCCAGACCGGGCACGAAGATGCTGCCCAGGGTCATACCCAGCTGGGCGGCGGAGGCGGCGGTGTACTGGCGCACCGCGTGACGGGCGGTGACATGGCCGATCTCGTGACCCAGCACGCCGGCCAGCTCGGCTTCGCTGCTCATATACGCCAGCAGGCCACGGGTGATGTA
This sequence comes from Immundisolibacter sp., assembly GCF_041601295.1. NCBI lineage: Bacteria > Pseudomonadati > Pseudomonadota > Gammaproteobacteria > Immundisolibacterales > Immundisolibacteraceae > Immundisolibacter > Immundisolibacter sp. Next base: position 615 of record NZ_JBFIII010000022.1, on the reverse strand, counting down.
GATGTAACCGCCGGGCAGGGCGAAGGCGTTGATATCGGTGGAGTCGACCACCGTGAAGCGGTAGATCAGGTTGGCGCGGTGGCTGACCGCGGCAAGTTTTTCGCCCACGCCCCGAACGTATGCCTGTAATGCCGGGTCGTCGTACTCACCATAGGCCTGCAACACCTTGGGGTGCATGTCGCGGCCGATGGCCAGTTCCTGCTGCTCGGACATCAGCGCCATTTCGCGCCGGCCGCTGACCGGGTTGGTGGCGCACGCGGCAAGCAGGACGGCGACGCTGATGGAGGCAAGAAGTTTGCGCATGGTGCCTAGTTTGACCGCTCCAGTTGCGCTGGGTGCCATAGGCGCAGGGTCGGTTGTCCGTTGTGGACCTGAAGTTTGCCGCGTGCGATGACTGTCTGGCCACGCCAGGCGAGGTGATCGGTCGGCGAGAAACGGCCCCAGTCGGTGCGCGCGATGCGCAGTTGTACCCGGCGGTCGAGCTTGAGCAGTATCCAGTTGCCACGGCGCATGGCGCTGCTGACGGTGCCGCGTATCAGCCGGTAGCTGCCATCAGCGCGCACGCTGGTGGCCGCTTGCGGCATATAGGCGGGCAGAGCCCACACCCCGCGGTGG
>NZ_JBFIII010000021.1 GCF_041601295.1 Immundisolibacter sp. | reverse complement strand
GAATTCCGCGTCCACGACATCGTCGCCGGCCTTGCCACCGGACCCGTCCTGGCCTGCCGGAGGTTCGCCCTGGTCGCTTTGAAGCTTCTCAGCGAGGCTGTGGGAGAGCGTGGATAGCGTTGCCGTAGCCGTTTCGATCGCGTCCTTGTCATCGCCCTTGAGCGCCTCTTCCAGGGTGGCGATGGCGGTCTCGGCGCCTTCCTTCTCGCCACTGTCCAGCTTTTCGCCCAGGTCGCTCAAGGTTTTTCTGACCTGGTAGACCATGTTCTCGCCCTGATTTCGGGCGAGCACCAGGGCCACCGTTTGGCGGTCTTCCTCGGCATGCGCCTCGGCGTCGCGGACCATGCGCTGCACCTCATCGTCGGACAGGCCGCTGGAGGCCTTGATGACGATCTTCTGCTCCTTGCCGGTCGCCTTGTCCTTGGCAGAGACGTGCAGGATGCCGTTGGCGTCGATATCGAAGGTGACCTCGACCTGCGGCATGCCGCGGGGGGCAGGCGGAATTTCGGTCAGGTCGAACTTGCCCAGCGACTTGTTGCCGCTGGCCAGTTCGCGCTCACCCTGCAACACATGGACCGTCACCGCCGTCTGGTTGTCATCCGCGGTCGAGAAGGTCTGCGCGGCTCGGGTCGGGATGGTGGTGTTTTTCTCGATCAGCTTGGTCATCACGCCGCCCAGGGTCTCGATGCCCAGCGACAGCGGAGTAACGTCCAGCAGCAGCACGTCCTTGACTTCACCGGCCAGCACGGCGGCCTGGATGCCGGCGCCCACGGCGACCGCCTCGTCCGGATTGACGTCCTTGCGCGGCTCCTTGCCAAAGAAATCCTTGACCGCCTCCTGCACCTTGGGCATGCGGGTCTGGCCGCCGACCAGGATTACTTCGTCGATTTGCGTGCCGCCGAGGCCCGCATCCTTGAGCGCAATCCGGCACGGCTCCATGGTGCGGGTGATCAGGTCTTCCACCAGCGATTCGAGTTTGGCCCGGGTCAGCTTCAGATTCAGATGCTTCGGTCCGCTGGCGTCGGCGGTGATATAGGGCAGGTTGATTTCGGTCTGCTGCGCCGAGGACAGTTCGATCTTGGCTTTTTCCGCGCCTTCCTTCAGACGCTGCAGGGCCAGCGGGTCATTGCGCAGGTCGACGCCGTTATCCTTTTTGAAGGTGTCGGCCAGGTAATTCATCAAGCGGACGTCGAAGTCCTCACCACCCAGGAAGGTGTCGCCGTTGGTTGCGAGCACTTCGAACTGGTGCTCGCCATCCACCTCCGCAATCTCGATGATGGAGATGTCGAAGGTGCCGCCGCCCAGGTCGTACACGGCCACCTTCTGGTCGCCGCGCTTCTTGTCCAGACCATAGGCCAGCGCGGCCGCGGTCGGCTCGTTGATGATGCGCTTGACCTCAAGCCCGGCGATGCGACCGGCGTCCTTGGTGGCCTGGCGCTGGGAGTCGTTGAAGTAGGCCGGCACGGTGATGACCGCCTCGGTGACCGGCTCGCCCAGGTAATCCTCGGCGGTTTTTTTCATTTTCTGCAGCACGCGCGCGGAAATTTCCGGCGGCGCCATCTTCTTGCCGTCGACCTCGACCCAGGCGTCGTTGTTGTCGGCCTTGATGATCTTGTACGGCACCATGCCGATGTCTTTCTTGACCACCGCGTCGTCGAAGCGACGGCCGATCAGGCGCTTTACCGCGTACAGCGTGTTGTGCGGGTTGGTGACAGCCTGGCGCTTGGCTGACTGGCCGACCAGCACCTCGTCGTCCTTGGTGAAGGCGACGATGGACGGCGTGGTACGGTCACCCTCGGCGTTTTCGATCACGCGCGCCTTGCCGCCCTCCATGACGGCAACGCAGGAATTGGTGGTACCAAGATCGATACCGATGATTCTGCCCATGTACTTGCTCCGTAGATAGGGTTGGCGGCTTGTTCGCTTAGGTGGAGTCGGCGTACCGCGATTTCAAGCGCTTACCTTGAAACCACCACCATGGCTGGGCGTACCAGTCGATCGTGCAGCCGGTAGCCGGTCTGTACAACGTGTACGACGTGGTTGGACGGCAGCTCGGCCGCGTCGGCCAGGCTCAAGGCCTGGTGCAGCTCGGGATTGAATGGCTCGCCCTGCGGGTGAACTTCGCTAAGGCCGGACTTGGCCAGTGCCTTGTCCAGAATGTCGAGCGTCAGGCGCGTGCCTTCGATGATTTTGCCAAGCGCCGTGGCCGCGTCGAGGTCATCGACCGCCGCTGCCTTGAGGGCCTCTTGCAGGCTGTCCTTGACCGGCAGCAGTTCGGCAATGAGCATTTCCGTGCCGTAGCGCGAGGCGTTTTGTACCTCGCGCTCGTAACGTCGGCGAAGGTTCTCGATATCGGCGTGGGCGCGCAGCATCTGGTCACGAGCCTGGTCCGCGCGCGCCTGCGCTTGCTCCAAGGTTTCTTCTATGCCGCTTGGCGGTTCCTGGGTCTGGTCGGTATCGCCGTTGGCCGGATCGGCGTCGGACGAATCGGTTTGGTCGTTCATCAACAACTCTCAAAAGTTAATGTGGCCGGCGCGCGTCGCGGGCCGACAGCAAGCCCGGCAAGCCGGCAGCAATCAGCTTGGGGCCGGCAGGCGACGATTCAAGGCCGCCCCGAGCAGACGGGCCGTCACATCCACCACCGCGACTACGCGCTCGTAGGGCATGCGCGAGGGGCCGATGACGCCGAGTGCGCCCACGATCTGGCCGTCCATCTCGTAGGGCGCGGTGACCAGGCTGTAGTCGCCCAGAAACTGGTAACCCGATTCGGCGCCCAGAAAAATCTGCACACCCTGGCCTTGCAAGCACTGATCGAGCAGGTGCAGCAGCTCGCGCTTCTCGCCAAAAGCCCGAAACAGCGTCTGCAACTTGCTCAAGTCCGCTGCCGGATTGACGTTGGCGAGCAAATTGGACTCGCCACGGATCAGGTAATCGCCGCTTGGTGCGCCGTCAGTGGGCGGTGGAATCAGTCGGTTCGCGAGTTCGACCATGGTCGCCATGACGGCGCCAACCTCAGCCTGCGCCCGCTGTAGCTCGCGGACTATGGCGGTGCGCATCTGCGCCAGCGTGTGGCCGACGAAGTTCTCGTTCAGGTAGTTCGCGGCCCGGGTCAGTTCAGATTCGCCGTAGTTGTGAGGGTGCTCCACTACCCAGTTGTGCACGCGGCCGTCATCGGTAACCAGGATTACCAGCAACCGTCCCTCGGACAGGGTGACGAAATCCACCTGGCGCAAGCAAGCCACCTGGCGCCGTGGCAGCAGGACCACACCGGCCTGCTGGCTGAGCTCGGCCAGCAGTTTGCTGGCCGCCTCCACCAGCCCGTCCGGGTGGCTGCCCTCGCCCAGCCCCCGTCGTAACTTGCCTTCTTCGGCACGGTCTATCGGCCTGACCTTGATCAGGTTGTCGATGAACACGCGCAGGCCCTTGGCGGTCGGCACCCGGCCCGCGGAGGTGTGCGGCGCGCAGATCAGGCCCAGCCGTTCAAGGTCGGCCATGATGTTGCGTAGTGTCGCCGAGCTCAGGCCAAGACCCAGATCGCGCGCCAGGGTTTTGGAGCCAACCGGCCGCCCGTCGACGACGTAATGTTCCACCAGCCCCTTGAGCAAGGCCAGGGTACGGTCGTTCAGGTCATCAGCGGAGGTATTTCTGGACGCAGGCACGGCGAACCCAGGTTTGCCGACACAACAAGCGGTCTGCCCATACTATAAACACATGACGCGGCGCTCTGGCATTCCAGCCCCCATGAGTCGCTGGCCGGCACTCGCTCGCTGTGCCGCTGGATGTGCCGGGAGCGCGGCGCGCGCGTGCTAGAGTCGCGCGCGTTCCGCCCCACGCTTGAGGGTCCCCATGCCACTCGTGTTCAGTCGTCCCGCCCTGCTGTGGCACCGCGACGACGCCGTGGTGCGACAACTTGCCGATCGTCTGCGTGAGGTGCTTCCGCAGTTGGGTTGCACCGTCGGCGGCGCGCAAATTTTCCCGCACTGGGGACCTTCCCAGGATGCCGCGTTGCGCGACCGCCTGGCGCTGGACGGTACGGATATGGGCATCGTGTTGGGCGGCGACGGTACGCTGCTGGCCGCCAGCCGCATTGTCGCGAAGCTCGATATTCCCCTGCTGTGTATCAATCTTGGCCGTCTGGGGTTTCTGGCCGACGTGTCGCCCGATGACACTTTCCAGGTTCTGCCTGCTGTTCTGCTGGGGGAGTTCTTTGCCGAGGAAAGGCTGTTGTTGGACGTGGAGATCCGCCGGGGCGACGAACTCCTGCGCAGCACAACGGCTCTGAATGAGCTGGTGCTGCACAAATGGGACAGCCTGACGATGATTGAGTTCGAGACCCGTGCCGGTGGCCGGTTGCTGAACCGTCAGCGCGCCGACGGGGTGATCGTTGCGACCCCCACAGGGTCTACCGCGTATGCCCTGTCGGCGGGGGGGCCAATTCTGTATCCGGACTTGCGGGCCTTGGTGGTGGTACCCATCTGTCAGCACACGCTGGCGATCCGGCCGGTGGTGCTGGGCGCTAATCAGGCGGTTGAGATCGAGTTGACCCGCGATAACTGGTCCAAGGCACGCGTGGTATGCGACGGCCAACACAGCATCACCCTGGAGATTGGCGATCGAGTGCGGATATCTGCCCGGGAGCAACCACAGCGCCTGATTCATCCGGTGGGTTACCAATACTTCGACTTGCTGCGCACCAAGCTGCACTGGGGTGGCTGACGGTGTTGGTCGGGTTACGCATCACCAACTTCGCCATCGTTGAGGCGGCGGAACTCGAGTTCGATACCGGCTTCACTGCCGTGACCGGCGAGACCGGCGCCGGCAAATCTTTGGTAGTTGACGCGTTATTGCTCTCGCTGGGCGAACGGGCGGGGGTGGACGTGATTCGCGCCGGCTGCGAGCAGGCCGATGTCACGGCGGCGTTCGACGTCGCCGCCGTGGCGGCGGCACAGGCCTGGTTGCAGGCAAATGACCTGGCCGACGGCAGCGACTGTATTGTGCGACGCACCGTGCGGGCGGACGGGCGCTCCCGCTCCTATGTGAATGGTCGGCCAGTGGCGGCGGGGCTGCTACGCGAGCTTGGCCAGCAGCTGGTGGATATTCATGGCCAGCACGCTTACCAGGCCTTGCTGCGCCCGCAGGCACAGCGCGCGCTACTCGATCGCTACGCGGGTACGGAGCCGTTGCTGGCCGAAGTGGCAGCTGCCTATGAAGCCTGGCAGCTGGCCAGTCGGGCGCTTGATGCCGCGGCCGCGGCCAGCGCCGGGCGTGCGGAACGGCTTGACCTGCTGCGCTATCAGCTGCAGGAGCTGGACGCGCTGGCGCTGGCGCCGGACGAATGGCCGCAACTGGACGCCGAGCAGCGGCGAGCCGGCCATGCGCAGACCCTGGCCGAGGGTGGGGCGGCGGCGCTGCGTGCGCTGGACGAGGACAGCCCCAACGCCTACGCGTTGCTGGCCCAGGCTGCTGCACAGCTGAGCAAGTTGTGTGGGTATGACGAACGCCTGAGCGAGATCGTCACGCCGCTGGACGGCGCGCTGGTGCAGCTTGGCGAGGCGTCATCGGCGCTGCGGCATTACCTGGATGCCATGGATATCGACCCGGCGCGAGCGCGCTGGCTGGAGGACCGGGTGGGGGCCGCGATGGCGCTGGCACGCAAGCACCAGGTGCCGCCGATGGAACTCGCTGCGCTGCACCAGTGTCTGCGTGCCGAGCTTGATTTGCTGGACGATGACGGTCCAGGCCGCGCTTCGCTGGAGCAAGCCGAGCGCGCCGCATGGGCGCACTACCAGGCGGTCGCGGCAGCATTGACCGAGGCACGCGGCGCGGCCGCTGAGCGCTTGGCGCCCGAGGTGACCGATTGCATCAACGGACTGGGCATGCCCGGGGCGAGCTTCGACGCGCTGTTGCTGCCGCTGGATTCTGGCAATGGCAGTGCTGCTGGCGCCGAAAGCGTGGAGTTTCGAATCCGCGCCAATGCCGGCGATGAACCCCGGTCGTTGGCGCGGGTAGCCTCCGGTGGGGAGCTGTCACGCATCAGTCTGGGGATCCATACCGTCACCCTGGCTCAGGGCGAAGTACCGACACTGGTTTTCGACGAGGTGGACGTCGGTATCGGCGGCGCCGTGGCCGAGACGGTTGGGCGCCTGCTGCGTGCGCTTGGTGGGCAGCGGCAGGTGCTGTGCATCACCCATCTGCCGCAGGTGGCGGCGTTGGCCCGGAATCACCTGCGGGTGAGCAAACACGCGGACCAGGTGGGTACCGTTACCGCGGTGGAACAGCTGCCGCCGAGCGCGCGGGTCGACGAAATAGCGCGCATGCTGGGCGGTGTCACCATCACCGAGCGCACCCGCGCCCACGCTGCCGAGATGTTGACTGCGGCCCAGCGAGTGTGAGTGATGAGTGAGCCAGGACTTATCTTGCGGGCCGGCCGGATGAGCGACGTGCCGGCGATTCATGCCTTGCTGCGCGAACAGGCCGCGGCGGGCAACCTGCTGCCGCGCACCCAGGAGAACCTGGTCCGTCACGTGCGCGATTTTGTGGTGGCGGAACAGGATGTCACCCTGGCTGGCGTGGGCGCGCTGGAAATCATGGGGCCTGATCTGGGTGAGGTGCGGAGTCTCGCCGTGGCGCCGATGTTCCAGCGCCGTGGCATGGGCGAGCAGGTGACACAAGCCCTGGTCCAGCAGGCGCGCGAGCTGGGCCTGAAACGGCTGATGGCGCTGACCTACGTGCCGGGGTTTTTCGCCCGCCTGGGCTTTGAGGTGGTGGACAAGGACAGCCTGCCGGAGAAGGTCTGGCAAGTGTGTGTCAAGTGCTACAAATTCAATCGCTGCGATGAGATCGCGGTGATGCTGCGCCTGGATGAGGTGCCGGGCACCGTTGCGGCATCCGGATAGGCGGATGTGATTGCCGGTCCGTTTCAGCGCCCCCGCTCGGCGTTCAAGCGCTGGCAGGTAGCGCACACACCATGGATGTACAGGCTGTGGTCGGTCACTTTGAAGCCGCGCTCCGCCGCGATGCGCTGCTGCGCCGCCTCGATGGTGTCGTCGCGAAACTCCAGCACCGCCCCGCAGCGTTCGCAGACCAGGTGATCGTGGTGGCAGGGTCCGGTGCCCGTGCCAAGCTCGAAGACCGAACGCTCGCTCTCGAAGTGGTGCCGAACCACCAGGCCGGCCTGCTCGAACTGGGTGAGCACGCGGTAAATGGTGGCCAGGCCAACTTCCTCGCTGCTGTCGAGCAGGGCGCGGTATACATCCTCGGCGGTGACGTGCCGCTGGTCGCTTTTTTCCAGGAATTCCAGGATGCGCAGGCGCGGCGTGGTGACCTTGAGTCCGGCGTCGCGCAGGGCAGTACTGTTGGCCATGGGCGTTCTCTGGCGGCTTGGGCGAAAGCATCACAACGGGGCGCGTACCAGACATTCTGGACGAATCCGTCGCCAGCCTTTCCGCCTGGGCATGGTAGCCCATTGTAGACTAGCCGCCATCCATCCCGTTTGGCCGCCGTTGGTCCAAACGCCTGCGCCCCGCCTGGAATTGCTTGCCTATGTTTCGCTCGCTAACGGCCTTGGTCCTGATCGTGTTGATGAGTGGCTGCGCCGGGCGTCAGCCGGATGCGGCCGACGCCCGGCCATGGATTCCGGTGCTCTCTCCTTACCGCATGGATATCCGCCAGGGTAATGTGGTCGACGCCACAATGTTGGCACGCCTGCAACTGGGGATGGATCGGGAGCAGGTTCGCCTGCTGCTGGGTACGCCGCAGTTGCGCGATCCGTTCACGGACGACCGCTGGGACTATGTCTACACCGAGCGCAAGGGCTACCACAGCAGGGCCCAACGCACGGTATCTCTGCAATTTGGCGCGGACCGCCTGGTTCGGGTGGAGGGCGATGTGGTGCCCGTAGCCGACGCCCGCGAGAAAAACCTCTTGATCGCAAAAACCCGCACCACGGTCGACGTGCCGGCCGATATCGAGCAATCGGACAGCCGTCTGGCGCGCCTGTTTCGCGGCGTGGGTGGTGGGGACAGGAAACAGCCCGGTCGACGTGATCTGGCGAGGTTTGTAGAGACCGAAGAAGCGCGCCAGTACGAAACGGTCGAAGGTACGCAGGCAGCTGACTCCACGGCACCGGAGCCGGACCGCCAGTCCGCAGGGACAGACGAAGAGCCTGGGATGTTTGACGGCCTGCTGGGACCGCTCGCCCGCTGATACTGCTCAGGCGTCTTTGCCGGTGCCAGGCGGGTTGCCCGCCTGATTGAAGTAGGCGCAGTGATCCCACAAAGGGCACTTCGCGCAGTGAGGCAACTCCTGACACACGCCCTCGCGCAGATGAAAGCCGCTGGCAAAGCGGAACATCTGTGCGCTCAGCTGCCAGTGGCTGGCGCCACTGGCCTGGTGCAGGGCTTGCATCACCGCGTTGAAGTCGCCCTGCCGTACGCGTGCCGGGAGCAGGCCCAGGCGTTTTAACAGGCGTTCGGCGTGGTCGGTGCGAAAGTAAAACGGGAAACCCGACGACAGCAAGAACCACTCGCTGGCGCTGGGTCCAACGCTGGCGAAGTGCCGGGCAACCTCCTGGTGCAGCAGATGCAGCGTGTCAGGGGTGTAACTGCGCAACCAGGCACCGAACGAGCCATGCTCCGCGGCGATCCCCTGCACAATCTCGGCGTTGTGCCGGACCGACTCGATCTTGCGCCGGTTGCGGATCAGGCCCCGGTCCGTGAACAGCGGCAGCAGTCGCGCGGCGTCCCACGCGGCCAGCTCCGCGATGTTGAAATCGGCGAATGCCTTGCGCGTTGCGGGCCACTTGTTGCGCACGACTTCGCGTGAGAAGCCGGCCGCGAACATGTGAAAACACAGTTCCTCGAATAGTTCTTCGTCGCTGTCGTGGCGCGGCAGAATGGCCCACGTGGTGGGCTCTGGCAGGTTCTGGGCGCCTTCCAGTTCCAGCCGCTGGCAGCTTGCATCAATGCGCCGGAAGATATCGGCCAGGTCGGCGGCGTTGGCGTGATTCACGGGCAGTACTGGAAAGGGCGAACGAGGCGCTTAAGTAGACCGGTCCAGCGCGTCGGCGGCAAGCGGTGGCCTGTTAAACTTGCGCGCCGATCCGATCGGCGGCCAGCCCGCCTTGCGTTTTCTGGAGTAATGCTCTTGTTCAGTCGTGCCATGACCATCGCCGATTTCGATCCCGATCTGTGGCAGGCGATGCAGGCCGAGGCGCGGCGCCAGGAAGAGCATGTCGAGCTGATCGCCTCCGAGAACTATGCCAGCCCGCGCGTGCTGGCGGCGCAGGGTTCGCAGCTGACCAACAAATACGCCGAGGGCTACCCCGGGCGCCGCTACTACGGTGGCTGCGAGTACGTGGACGTGGCCGAGCGGCTGGCCATCGAGCGGGCACGCGAGCTGTTCGGTGCCGATTACGCCAACGTGCAGCCGCATTCGGGCTCGCAGGCCAACGCGGCGGTGTTCATGGCGCTGATGGAGCCGGGCGACACGCTGCTGGGCATGAGCCTGGCCCACGGCGGGCATCTGACGCACGGCGCGTCGGTCAGCTTCTCGGGCAAGATCTACCGCGGCGTGCAGTACGGCATCGACATCGCCACCGGTCTGATCGACTACGAGCACGTGGAACATCTGGCGCGCGAGTGCCGTCCGAAGGTGGTTGTCGCCGGTTTCAGTGCCTATTCACGCGCCATGGATTGGAACCGCTTCCGGGCGATTGCCGACGCCGTTGGTGCCTACCTGGTCGTGGACATGGCGCATGTGGCGGGACTGGTGGCGGCGGGTCTGTACCCGAGCCCGGTAGCCATCGCCGACGTCACCACGTCCACCACCCACAAGACCTTGCGCGGGCCTCGCGGCGGCCTGATCCTGGCCCGTGCCAACCCGGACATTGAGAAAAAGCTCAATTCCGCGGTGTTCCCCGGTGGGCAGGGCGGGCCGCTGATGCACGTCATCGCGGCCAAGGCGGTGTCGTTTCTTGAGGCCTTGCAGCCCGACTTCAAGGACTACCAGCGCGCGGTCGTGGACAATGCCCGCGCCATGGCCGAGGTCATCGTCGGGCGTGGCTACAAGGTGGTGTCGGGTGGTACCGACAATCACCTGTTCCTGGTCGACCTGATTGCCAAGGGACTGACCGGCAAGGCAGCCGAAGCGGCGCTGGGCGCGGCCAACATTACGGTCAACAAGAATGCGGTGCCGGGTGATCCGCAGAGCCCCTTTGTTACCAGCGGCATCCGCATCGGCACACCGGCGTCCACTACCCGAGGCTTCGTCCGGCAAGAAATGGGGGAGCTGGCCGGCTGGATCTGCGACATTCTCGATGATCCGGAAACCGCGGCTGTGCAGCGGCGCGTCAAGGCGCAGGTGTTGGCACTGTGTCAGCGCTTTCCGGTTTACGGCGATTAGCAAGCCGATGAGAGCGCTTTTTCGGGGGCCTGCTTGGCAAACCAGGGATGGCTTGCCAGCAGATCAAGCGCGTTGCGGGCCGGGTCTGGGTAGCTTGGCGCGGGCCGGCGCCGCGCCGGACTGGCTTGAAAAAGGGCAGGAAAGCCCTTTTTCAACAGTCCGATAGGCCACGCGCCGTGCGTTGCCCGTTTTGCGCCGCATCGGACACCCGCGTTGTCGACTCGCGTCTGGCGGAGGAGGGCGACCGGGTTCGGCGGCGGCGTGAGTGCCTGACTTGTCAGGCTCGCTTTACCACCTTCGAGCAAGCGGAACTGTCCTGGCCACGCATCGTCAAGCGCGATGGCGGGCGGGTGCCGTTCGACGAGGCGAAGTTGCGTGCCGGCATGGAGCGAGCACTTGAAAAACGACCTGTCCGCAGCGACCAGGTCGACGCCGTGCTGGTGCGCATCAAGCGCAAGCTTCTAAGCCTGGGCGAGCGCGAGTGCGGTTCGCGCCAGCTCGGCGAGTGGCTGATGGAGGAACTGAGCGTGCTGGACCCGGTCGCGTACGTCCGCTTCGCGTCCGTATACCGGAGCTTTGAGGACCTGCGCGCGTTCCGCGACGAAGTGGAGCGGCTCGAGCGCGCCGGCCTGGTCAGCGATCCGCCATGACCGACGCCGACTGGATGCGCGAGGCGCTCGGACTGGCCGAGGGTGGGCGCTACGGGGCGGCTCCCAACCCCCTGGTCGGCTGCCTGCTGGTGCGCCGTGGCGTGCGCGTGGGAACGGGTTTTCATCGCCGCGCTGGCGAACCACACGCAGAGGCGAACGCCTTGGCCGAAGCGGGCTCGCGCGCCAACGGCGCCACTGCCTATGTGACGCTGGAGCCGTGTGCACACCATGGCCGCACGCCGCCGTGCGCGGACGCCCTGATTGCTGCCGGCCTGCGCCGGGTGGTCGTCGCGATGGAAGATCCGAATCCCCGGGTGGCTGGCCGTGGCATCGAGCGCTTACGCAATGCCGGTATCGTCGTCGAGTGTGGCTTGGAGGCGGCATCGGCGGCAGCGCTGAATCCGGGTTTCATCAAGCGCATGCGAACCGGCAGACCGTATGTGCGGGTCAAGATGGCGCAGAGCCTGGATGGGCGCAGCGCGCTGGCGGACGGCGAATCGCGCTGGATCACGGGTCCCGCTGCGCGGGCCGATGTGCAGCGCTGGCGTGGACGCTCACAGGCCATCGTCACCGGCATCGGCACGGCGCTGGCCGACGATCCGTCGCTGACGGTCCGTTTGCCCGAGGCCACCGAGCAGCCGATGCGGGTAGTGCTGGACAGGCAGCTTGGCTTGTCGCCGACCGCTCGCCTGTTGGCAGAGCCAGGGGAAACGTTGGTGGTAACGCACAGCGAGGATCGCGCGAGGACCGACGCGCTGATCGCCAGTGGTGCCCAGGTGCTGTGCCTGCGGCCAACGCCCGACGGAGTCGATCTTGGCGCGGTGCTGGACGAGCTTGGCCGGCGCGAGTGTAACGAGGCGCTGGTCGAGGCCGGGCCGCGTCTGGCCGGCGCCTTCATCGTGACGGGCTTGGTGGACGAGATCATCGTCTACATTGCCCCGCACCTGCTGGGCAACGGCGCGCGGCCGGTGTTCGAACTGCCCGGCGTCAACCGCATGGATGAGCGGTTCGAACTTGAACTGCTGGACGTGCAAGCGTTCGGCCCCGATCTGCGCCTGCGCCTGCGCCCACTGGCCGGGCGCTGACCGCTACCTGGGGTAAAGCTTATGTTCACCGGCATTGTTACGGCAGTCGGGCGAATCGCCGCCATTGAACGTCGCGCCGGCGACGCGCGCCTGCGCATTGCCAGCGGCGACATGTTTCTGGCGGATGGCGACCTGGGTGAGAGCATTTCGGTTGGCGGCGTCTGCCTGACCGCGGTGGCCTTCACCACCGGGGGTTTCGTCGCCGATGTCTCGGCCGAGACATTGGCCTGCACCTGCGCCGAGCATTGGGCAGTCGGCCATCGGGTTAACCTGGAGCGGGCGCTCAAGCTGGTCGATCGCCTCGGCGGGCATTTGGTCAGCGGCCACGTCGATGGCGTCGGTGAGGTGGTGTCGCGCCGCGCCGATGGGCGCTCGCAGCGTTTTATGCTGCGCGCACCGCAGCCGCTGGCGCACTACATCGCGGCTAAGGGGTCAATCACCATCGATGGCGTCAGCCTGACCGTCAATACCGTCAGTGGCGCCGAGTTTGGTGTCAATATCGTGCCTCACACGCTGGAGCACACCACCCTCGGCGAGCTTGTCGCCGGCGGCCGGGTAAACCTCGAAGTCGACCTGCTGGCCCGCTACCTGGAGCGCCTGCTGGGACGCGCCGAGACTGGCGTCAATCTGCCCTTGCTGACCGAGCACGGATTCCTGGACCGATGAACACATTGCAGCTGAACACCGCCGAGGAAATCATCGCCGACGTCAAGGCCGGACGGATGGTGATTCTGATGGATGACGCCGACCGCGAGAACGAGGGTGATCTGATCCTGGCGGCCGAGTGCGTGACACCGGAGGCCATCAACTTCATGGCGCGCTACGGGCGTGGTCTGATCTGCCTGACCCTGACCGAGGCCCGTTGCCGCCAGTTGAACCTGCCGCTGATGGTGGTCGACAACAATGACAAGAACACCACCAATTTCACGGTGTCCATCGAGGCGGCCAGCGGTGTCACTACCGGCATTTCGGCCGCCGATCGGTCGGTCACGGTACGGGTGGCGGTACGACCTGAAGCGGTGCCGGGCGATATCGTCATGCCGGGGCATATTTTTCCGCTACGCGCCCAGCCGGGCGGCGTGCTTTCGCGCGCCGGCCACACCGAGGCCGGCTGTGACCTGGCGCGTCTGGCCGGTTACGAGCCGGCGGCGGTGATCGTCGAGATACTGAACGAAGACGGCACCATGGCGCGTTACCCGCAGCTGCTGGAGTTCGCCCAGGCCCATGGCCTGAAGATCGGTACCATCGCCGACCTGATCCGTCATCGCGTTGACCTGGAGCGCTCAGTCGAATGGGTGGCAGAGAGCCGCTTCGAGAGTGAGTTCGGGAGTTTTCGGTTGGTGGCGTTTCACGAAATCGACCACGGCGAGGTGCATCTGGCCCTGGTGATGGGCGACATCCAGCCCGACCAGGTTGCGCTGGTTCGGGTGCAGCAGGCCAGTGTGCTGCGCGATATTCTGGGCGCGCACGCCGGGCAGCACTGGAGCGTGCGTCGGGCGCTGGCGGCCATTGCCGACAGTGGCCGCGGCGTGCTGGTGCTGCTCAGTCCGAACGACCTGCCGCAGACCCTGCTGCGCGAGGTGCAGTCCTACAAAATGCGTCACCTGGGGCTGTCGTTGCCAGGTCTTGAGCCAAACCCCGAGCTGCGCATGCACGGGGTCGGAGCGCAGATCCTGGCGCAGTTGGGAGTGGGTCGTATGCGCATCATGGGCAAGCCGCGTAAACTGCATGGCCTGGCCGGTTTCGGCCTGGAGCTGGTTGAATTTGTGCCGCCCGATGCGGCGCTTCACGGATAAGTCAAAGCCATGAGTTCGTCTTACACACGTTTGTCGGGGGACTTGTCGGCGCGTGCCGGCAGCCGGTACGGCATTGTCGTTGGGCGTTTCAACGACTTCATCAGCGAGCGTCTGTTGGCCGCCGCCGTTGACACCTTGCGCCGGCACGGCGTGGCCGACACAGACATCACCGTGGCCTGGGTGCCGGGGGCGTTCGAATTGCCGCTGGCGGCCAAGCGTCTGGCGGAGTCCGGGCGCGTTGACGCGTTGATCGCACTCGGTTGCGTGATCCGTGGCGCCACGCCGCATTTCGATTTCGTCGCTGGCGAGTGCGCCAAGGGCGTGTCCGCGGTGGCGCTCGGCAGTGGTCTGCCGGTGGCATTTGGGGTGCTGACGGTGGACAGCATCGAACAGGCCATCGAGCGGGCGGGTACCAAGGCCGGCAACAAGGGCGCTGATGCTGCCCTGTCGGCGCTGGAGATGGTGAATCTGCTGGCTGCGATCGGCTGACGGAGCATATGCACAGATGTCCCGAGCCCGTTCCAAGGCGCGCCGCGGCGCGCTGCAGGCGCTGTATCAGTGGCAGCTGTCGGGTGACGACAGTTTGTCCAGCATCGAAGCGCAGCTACTCGCCGAGCGGGAATTGGGTGATATCGACGTCGACTATTTCCACGAACTGCTGACCCAGGTCGACCGTCGTTGGGCGGAGTTCGACACCCGTCTGGCGCCCATGCTCGATCGACCGCTGGAGCAGCTGGACCCGGTTGAGCGCGCCATCCTGTGGCTGGGGCTGTATGAGCTTGATGCGCGCTGGGATATACCGTTTCGGGTGGTCATCAGCGAGGCGCTTGAGCTGGCCAAGCAGTTCGGAGGCGATCAGGCGCACCGCTACGTGAACGCGGTGCTGGACCGCTTGGCGCGCGAATTGCGCGTCGCAGAACGCGCGCTTTAGCGGTCTCTGCGACCTTCCCCCTGGCTTGTGCCGCCATGCCCGGTGAATTTGAGCTCATTGCCCGACATTTCTCCGGGCTGACGCCGGTCAGACCCGATGTCGCGCTTTCGGTGGGCGATGACGCTGCATTACTCACCCCGCCTAGCGGCCAGGAGCTGGTTGCCACCGTCGATAGCCTGGTCGAAGGCGTCCATTTTTTTGCCGACTGCCCGCCCGCGGCGCTGGGCCACAAGGCCCTGGCAGTGAATTTGTCGGATCTGGCGGCGATGGGCGCGCGGCCGGCATGGGTTCTGCTCGCGCTTGCCCTGCCGGGCGTGGACGACGTTTGGTTGACCGCCTTCAGCGATGGTTTTGGCGCCCTGGCGCGCACCTGTGGCGTCAGTCTGGTGGGCGGCGATACCTGCCGCGGGCCGCTGACGGTGACGGTGACGGCGCTTGGATTTGTGCCGCAGGGTCAGGCGCTGCGCCGCGGTGGCGCTCAGGTAGACGATGCCGTTTATGTGAGCGGCGAAGTCGGTGCCGCCGGCCTTGCCGTACGGGCCCGGCGCGGGTCGCTTGAACTGCCGCCTTTACTGGCGACACATGCCGCGCAGCGGCTCGACTACCCACAGCCGCGGGTGGCTCTGGGCCTGGCGCTGCGCGGCCTGGCCAGCGCCGCCATTGATATCTCGGACGGCCTGCTGGCCGATCTTGGACACCTGTGCCTGGCCAGTGGCGTCGGTGCACGGCTGGATGCTGCCCGCCTGCCGCTGCCGGCCGGCGCGCTTCAGCTGAGTTCCTGCGAGGCGCTGATCAGTGCCGGGGACGATTACGAGCTGTGTTTTACGGTACCGCCAGATCATGAGTCGGCGCTCGCTGCGGCGGCCCGGACTGTTGGCTGTCCGATTGCCTGCGTGGGCCACATAGAGGCAACGCCAGGGGTGCGCCTGATTGGCGCGGACGGCGTGGCGCGGCTGCCGGTTTTGGCGGGCCATGACCACTTCCGCTAACAGGCCGCGGCGGCCGCCGGCCGGCGTGCTGCGCGATCCGGCCTGCATGATTGCGCTTGGGTTCGGGGCCGGACTTGCGCCACGCGCGCCGGGCACCTGCGGGGCCTTGCTCGGTTTGCCACTGGCGGCGGCGCTGACCTTGTTATCCGTGCCACTGGCCGCCGGTGTGCTGGCATTACTAAGCGGGCTGGGTGTCTGGTGTTGCGGGGTCGCCGGGCGGCGGCTGGGCGTGTCGGACCACCCGGCCATCGTCTGGGACGAGGTGGTCGGCATGACACTGACCCTGCTGGCAGTGCCGCTGTCCTTGCCGCACTATGCGCTCGGCTTCGCGTTGTTTCGTGTGTTTGACATTCTCAAGCCGTGGCCAGTCGGCGCGCTTGACCGGCAGGTTGGCGGCGGACTTGGCGTGATGCTGGATGACCTTGCCGCCGCGCTGCTGGCCGGGGTGACATTGCAGCTGGCGCAATTGGCGGGGGTGCTGCCGCAGTAAGCGCGTCTCGATGGGCGGATTCAGTCGGTAATCGCCTCACGCTTTTGCGCTGGACTCGAGCCACGCTTCTCCAGCCGGTAGGCGAGTTGGCGACGGCTGATGCCAAGTCGTCGCGCAGCTTTGGCAAGGTTGCCATCGGCTTGTTCGATGGCGATATCCATCAAGGTCTGCTCTACCGCGTCCAGCCCCATTCCCGACGCGGCATCGGTTTCCAGCAGCGGTGCAAGTCGATCTCGCAGCGTGCTATCGGCATCCTCGGGTGTTTTTCCGCGCCCGGCCAGGTGACCGCTGGCGTCGATGCCAAATGTCACCGGCGATGCCGCTTGAGGGGAGGTGAACAAATGCGGGACGCCGATCGGTTCGTTATCGTCCGCCAGCAGTACGCCGCGCTCGATCATGTTTTCAAGCTCCCGGATGTTGCCCGGGAATGCGAAATTCAGCAGCGCTTCCACCGCCTCAGCCGCAAAACCGCTGATCGCTTTGCCGTGTCGACGGCTGAAGCGATGTACGAAATGGCGCATCAACAGTGGAATGTCGTCGCGTCGCTCGCGCAGTGGCGGGATACGTACCGGGAAGGTGGTGAGGCGGAAGTAGAGATCCTCGCGAAAGCTGCCTTTTGCGACGGCGTCTTTCAAATCGATATTGGTGGCGGCCAGCAAGCGGACGTTGACCTGGCGCGTATGGCTGTCGCCGACACGCTCGATTTCGCCCTCCTGCAAGGCTCGCAACAGTTTGGCCTGAGCGCCCAGGGTCAGGCTGCCGATCTCGTCCAGAAACAGGGTGCCTTCGTTGGCCCGTTCGAAACGGCCGGGGCGGGACTCGCTGGCGCCGGTGTAGGCGCCCTTGACCACGCCGAACAGCTCGGCTTCGATCAGCGTTTCCGGCAGGGCAGCGCAATTGACCGCCACGAATGGCTGAGCGGCGCGTGGCCCCATGCGATGCAGCATGCGCGCAAACACCTCTTTGCCGACGCCGGTTTCGCCCAGGAACAACACCGTGACGTCGGTTGGCGCGGCCTTGCCCAGCAGGTGCAGGGCGGCGCCAAAGCCTGCTGATATTCCAACCACGTCTACGTCTGGCCCGGGTACTGCCGAATCCGCATCCGGGTCGTCGGCTGCGTTGTTGAAGCGATTGACGAAGTCTTGCGGCCGAAAGTAGAGCGGCTTCTCGCGGCGCAGATTCCAGTCCTCGATCGGTCGGCCGACCAGACGGCACTGGGCATGGCCCATGGCTCGGCACTCGACTTCGTCGACAATAATGGGTCGGCCCGCGAAGGCGCTGCTATAGCCGCTGCCATAGCCGACTGCCGTCCAGCACACAGGTTCGGCGCTCACGCCGATGGTTTGCAGGTGGGTGTCCGCTTCCACCGAGTCGCGCAGCAGGAACTCGCCATAGAAAGCATTGGTGGCTTCCTCAACGCGTAGTTCAAGCACCTGCAGCCAGCCGAGGCCGCTCAGAGCGTAAACCTGGGGACCGACAGCGAACACATCAATAAAGGCGCCTTTAGGCTGCACCCGGCGCGCCAGTTCGGCGTCGCGTGTGCCCTCGGCATAACCAACCCGTTTCAGCGCGGTCCGCGCCAGGGTAAAGCCGACCGCCTCGATGAACTCCCGCCGCAAGCTGCCAAAGGCGGTGCCGCGCATCAGGATCGAGCGCTGGTCGTCCAGCCAGATGCGGCCCTCGGACGGGGAAAACCGCAAGCGACCGACCAGATCCTTGACGTCCGGAAAAGCATTGGTATCGCCTTCCCATTGGTAGGTAAGGTTGGCGGCTGCTGTTGTCAGGCGACGCTTGGGATTTTTGGTCATGGCGTTTACAAATTGGTAAGTGGTCGGTTCGGAGTCTAGGTCGAAGTGACATTTTCGTCCATAAAGCGTGGCGATTTTGTGTGGCTATTCGCCTGTTTAATAGCGACAACGGTGAGGAGAGTAAGCATTAAAAGCAAAAACGGTGATATGGCACGGCCGATGCGAGAGTTAACAAGCCTGAGTACCAAAGGGCTGTCGACGGATGCGGCAGTGCGCCGGGTCTGACCAAACATGCCTCGGCGGGCATGTACTGGTCAGTCCGCGCAGCCAGCCAGGGATGGTGTGGCTGCCTGTGTTTACTCATCGGTGAACTGATGAGTCGTGCGGCCTCTCGGCTTCCCCCTTGCTTGAGAGGTCGGGCGAAATCAGTTCTGCCAATCGGCATAACCGGGCCGAAGGCTCGCCTTCGGCCCGGTTTTTTTCCGCCGCTTGCCCAGGCCACCTGGGTTGTTTTCGGGTTGCGCCGTGCGGCCGCGGAAACACGGTTTTTGGTCAGGTTTCGTTATGCCTCGGCAATCGGGGCCACGACCCAGGTTCCTGCCCGCGCTAAGGAGGGCAACAAAGTCGCCATGGAGGGCGACTGGCAGGGTCGCTGATACGTGATGACTAATAGGGTGCTCAGGCGCGGCCGCCGTATAGACCAGGCAGCATCCAGGGGTCTCCGATCCGTGGAGGTTCGCCATGAGTTGTCGGCGTGCGGCGCTAGGCCGCGCCGGCTGCGCTGTGGAATAATGCTCGCGGTATTAAGCACATCAGGCGGGCAGGCATTGCATGGAAGATAACAAGCAAAAAGCGTTGGCCGCTGCGCTTGGGCAGATAGAGCGTCAGTTCGGTAAGGGCGCGGTCATGCGTCTGGGAGACACGGGGGCCGTACGTGATGTGGAGGCGGTCTCCACCGGTTCCCTGAATCTGGACATCGCCTTGGGCGTTGGGGGCTTCCCGCGCGGGCGCATCATTGAAATTTACGGTCCCGAGTCGTCGGGCAAGACCACCATCGCCTTGCAGGCAATCGCGCAGATGCAGCGTCTCGGCGGAACGGCCGCGTTTGTCGATGCCGAGCACGCGCTGGATCCGGCCTATGCCGAAAAGCTCGGGATCAATGTCAACGATTTGCTGATCTCGCAGCCGGATACCGGCGAGCAGGCGCTCGAGATCGTCGACATGCTGGTGCGGTCGTCCGCGGTCGATGTGGTGGTGGTGGACTCAGTGGCGGCACTGACGCCGCGTGCGGAAATCGAAGGCGAGATGGGTGACTCCCACGTCGGGCTGCAGGCGCGCCTGATGTCGCAGGCCCTGCGCAAGCTCACGGCAAGCATCAGCCGTTCCAACACCATGGTGATCTTCATCAATCAGATACGGATGAAGATCGGCGTCATGTTCGGCAGCCCGGAAACCACCACCGGTGGTAACGCACTCAAGTTCTACGCCTCGGTCCGGATCGATATCCGCCGTATCGGTTCCATCAAGAAGGGCGAAGAGGTTATCGGCAACGAGACCCGGGTCAAGGTAGTCAAGAACAAGGTCGCGCCGCCGTTCAGAACCGCCGAGTTCGACATCTTGTACGGCATGGGCGTGTCGCGTGAGGGCGAGATCCTGGACCTTGGCGTCAACCTGGGCCTGATCGAGAAATCCGGGGCCTGGTATTCCTGCAACGGCGAGCGCATCGGGCAGGGCCGCGACAATGTCCGTGAGTACCTGCACAGCAACACGGAACTGGCGCAGCGCCTGGAGACCGATATCCGTGCGCGCATGTTGCCGGCGCCGCGCTCTGCCGAGGCGGCCAGTCCGGCCTGAGCGCGCAGTCCGCGCAACAGGGTGGACGATCCGGTACAGGCGGCTTATGCCCAGGCATTGAAGCTGCTTGCCAGGCGCGAACACAGCCACGGTGAACTCCGGCTCAAGCTCCTGCAGCGTGGCATGGATACGGCGGACATTGCCGCGGCGCTGGAACAGTTGGTACAGCACGGATATCTGTCGGATCTGCGGTATGCGCAGGCGCGGGTCACGGAACTGCTGCGTCGTCGGTACGGGCCGCTGCGGGCCCAGGCTGAACTGCGTGCGCGTGGGATTGACGACGACACCATCGGCAGTGTGTTGGACCTGGAGCAGTCGGACTGGTACACCGCCTGTTGCGAAGTAAGGGAAAACAGATTCGGACGCGCCCCACCGTCGAACGCCGTGGAACGCAGCCGTCAACAGCGACACTTGCAGGCCCGTGGCTTTACTGGCGGGCAGATTCGCCAGGCCCTGGGTAACACCCATAGCGACGACGCATGAAAAGCACTGACATTCGCCGCAGTTTTCTGGAGTTCTTCGCCAAGGAGGGCCACCAGGTGGTGCCGTCCAGCCCGCTGGTGCCGCTTGGCGACGCGACCTTGCTGTTCACCAATGCCGGCATGGTTCAGTTCAAGGATGTTTTCCTGGGCGTGGAGCAACGCCCCTACCATCGCGCCACATCAGCCCAGCGCTGTGTGCGCGCAGGCGGCAAGCACAACGACCTCGACAACGTTGGCTATACCGCGCGCCACCACACGTTCTTCGAGATGCTGGGCAACTTCAGCTTCGGCGATTACTTCAAGCGCGACGCCATTCGCTATGCCTGGACCTTTCTTACCGAAGTGCTGCATCTGCCTGGCGAGCGGTTGTGGGTAACCATTCACCCGGACGACAACGAAGCCGCCGACATCTGGCTGAGCGAGGTCGGCTTCCCGGAAAGCCGCCTGCGACGGATCGCCGGGGATGACAACTTCTGGGCCATGGGCGACGTCGGTCCATGTGGGCCATGTTCGGAGATTTTTTACGACCATGGCCCCGAGGTGACAGGCGGGCCGCCCGGTTCGCCAGACGCGGACGGCGATCGCTATATCGAGATCTGGAACCTCGTGTTCATGCAGTACGAGCGCCTGGCCGACGGAAGCTTGAAGCCCCTGCCCAGCCCGTCGGTGGACACCGGTATGGGTCTGGAGCGCTTGGCGGCGGTGCTCCAGGGCGTACACGACAACTACGACACGGACATCTTCCGCGGCCTGATCGACGCGGCGGCCGAGGTGATCGGCACCCAGGACCGCACTTCGCGCTCGTTGCGAGTGATCGCCGACCATATCCGGTCCTGTGCCTTTCTGATCGCTGACGGCGTACTGCCAGGCAACGAGGGTCGGGGTTACGTGTTGCGGCGCATCATTCGCCGCGCCGTACGGCACGGTGCGCGCCTGGGTGCAGAAGGGACGTTTTTCCATCGCCTGGTACAGGCTTTGGTGGGCGAGATGGGGGATGCTTACCCCGAGTTGGCGGCGGCGCAGACGGCGGTTGAGACTGTCCTGAGGGAAGAGGAAGAACGCTTCGCACAGACGCTTTCCCATGGCCTGGCCATCCTGGAGCGCGATATGAAAAGCCTGGGCGGGCAGCGCATTCCCGGACAGACCGTGTTCCGCTTGTACGACACCTACGGTTTCCCAGTGGACCTGACCGCTGACATCGCCCGTGAGCGCGGCCTCGAACTCGACCTCGACGGTTTCGAGCAGGCCATGACGCGGCAGCGCGAGCGCGCCCGTGCGGCCAGTCAATTTCGGGTGGGTGACGATTTGCGTCTTGGCGACGCTTTGGATGCGGCCGCCGTGGCCGGCCATCGCTTCACCGGCTACGACCATGACCAGGACGAGGCCTCTGTCGTGGCCTTGCTGCAGGACGGCGCGCCAGTGGACCGCCTGGTCGCCGGCAGCCAGGCGACGGTTGTGCTCGATCACACGCCGTTTTACGCCGAATCGGGTGGCCAGGTCGGGGATCGCGGCCAACTCCATGGACCGGGTGGGGTGTTCGAGGTTATGGACACCCGCAAGGAAGGCAATGTGCACTTGCACGTTGGCGCGCTGGGCACAGGCGAACTCGCCGTTGGCGACCGCGTCAGCGCCGGGATCGACGTCGCCCGGCGCACGCGTATCCGGGCCAATCACTCCGCCACTCACTTGCTGCATGCCGCGCTGCGCCAACGGCTGGGCGCGCATGTCACGCAAAAAGGTTCGCTGGTCGATGCCGAACGCCTGCGTTTTGATTTTGCGCACAGCAAGCCGGTGACAGCGGACCAACTGCGCGCGGTCGAGGCGCTGGTCAACGTCCAGGTGCGCGCCAATCTGCCGGTGCAGGCCGAAGACATGGCGTTGGCCGATGCCCAGCAAGTGGGCGCCATGGCGCTGTTTGGCGAGAAGTACGGCGAACGGGTGCGCGTGCTGCGGATGGGCGATTTCTCGGTCGAGCTGTGTGGCGGTACTCACGTCGCGCGCAGCGGCGACATCGGCTTTTTCAAGATCGTCGGCGAGTCGGGTGTGGCCGCCGGCATTCGCCGTATCGAGGCGGTGAGCGCTGAAGGCGCCATGGCTTGGGTGGCAAATGCCGAGGAGCGACTGCGCATCGCCGCCGAGGCCCTGCAGTCCGGTGAGGCCGACCTGCTGGAAAAGCTCGATCAGGTGTTACGCAAGCAGCGCCAACAGGAGAAAGAGCTCGATCAGTTGCGCAGCAGGCTGGCCAGCAGCGCCGGCGATGGCTTGGCCAGCTCAGCGGTGGACGTTGCCGGTATCAAGGTCCTGGCGGTGGTGATTGAAGCCGCCGATGCCAAGGCGCTGCGCGAGCTTGCCGATCAGTTGCGGCAGAAACTCGGCAGCGCCGCGCTGGTTCTGGCCAGTGTGACAGCCGGCAAGGTCAGTCTGGTGGCGGCGGTGACCGCAGATCTGACCGGCCGACTCAAGGCCGGCGACCTGGTTAATGCCGTTGCATTACAGGTTGGCGGAAAGGGCGGTGGCCGGCCGGACATGGCGATGGCCGGCGGGGACCAGCCGGATGCGCTGCCCCAGGCCCTGGCGGGCGTGGCCGAATGGGTGCGGCAGCGCCTCGCCGGTTGAAACTCATCCTTTACGTAGAGGAGCAAGACAGACGATGGCCCTGATCGTGCAGAAGTACGGCGGGACTTCCATGGGCAGTCCGGAGCGTATCGGCGCCGTGGCGGATCGGGTGCTGCGGGCTCGCGACCAGGGCCACCAGTTGGTCGTGGTCGTGTCCGCGATGTCGGGCGAGACCGATCGTCTGATCAAGCTCGCAAAGTCAATCAGCGCCCAGCCACCGGCGCGTGAAATGGACGTGTTGCTGGCCACCGGCGAGCAGGTGGCGATCGCCCTGCTGGCGATGGCGCTGGCCGCGCGTGGCGCGGCCGTGCGTTCCTACACCGGTGCCCAGGTACGCATTCTTACCGACAGCGCGCACAGCAAGGCACGTATCGTCGAGATCGACGACAAACGCCTGCGCCCCAGCCTGGACCGTGGCGAGATAGTGGTTGTCGCGGGTTTTCAGGGCGTGGATGGAAGCGGCAGCATTACCACGCTGGGTCGCGGTGGATCGGACACCACGGCGGTGGCACTGGCGGCGGCACTCAAGGCCGACGAATGCCAGATCTATACCGACGTCGATGGCGTGTATACGACCGATCCGCGGGTGGAACCTCGGGCGCGTCGCCTGGACCGCATTACGTTCGAGGAAATGCTCGAAATGGCTAGCCTGGGGGCCAAGGTATTGCAAATCCGCTCGGTGGAATTTGCTGGCAAGTACCAGGTGCCACTGCGCGTTCTGTCGAGTTTTGTGGACGGCCCTGGCACGCTTATCACCCTGGAGGAACACGGTTTGGAAGACCCGCTTATTTCCGGCGTCGCCTTCAACCGCGACGAAGCACAGATAACCGTGGCCGGTATTCCGGATCATCCGGGCGTCGCATTCAGCATTTTCGGCTCGATCGCGGCGCGCAATATCGAAGTCGACGTCATCGTGCAGAGCATCGGCCAGGATGGCCTGACCGGCCTGAGTTTTACCGTTCACCGCAACGACTATCCGGCAGCCATGGATGTGGTGCGCAAGACCGCGGCCGAACTTGGTGCGCGCGCCGTCAGCGGCGACGACAAAATGGCCAAGGTCTCGCTGGTCGGCGTCGGCATGCGGTCGCATGCCGGGGTGGCGGCCCGGATGTTCGAGGCTCTGGCGGCGGAGGGCGTCAACATCCGCATGATCTCGACTTCGGAGATCAAGATATCCGTGATCGTGGATGAGAAGTACACCGAACTGGCTGTGCGTACCTTGCACGAAGCTTTTGGGCTAGCCTCGCAGCCAGTTTGACAACGAGGCCGTTTGTGTTGAAATGCCCATTGCAGCGGGGCTGGCTACGCCGATATAGACAGTGGGGTCAATGGACGATCCGTCACCGTTCGCAATAACTATATAGAGGGGGCAATATGCTTATTCTGACGCGCCGGGCTGGCGAAACGTTGATGATCGGTGATGGTATTGAAATCACCGTGCTGGGTGCCAAGGGCAATCAAGTACGCCTGGGCGTGAAGGCGCCGCGCGACGTGCCAGTGCACCGGGCCGAAATCTACCAGCGCATCCAGCAGGAAAGGGCTGAAAACACGCTTGTTACGGAAACTGTCGCCGAGAGCTGAATGCTTTGCGTGCAGGGCCGTAAACGGTTATCCTGCGCTCCCTCTCGGAGAGATGGCCGAGCCGGTTGAAGGCGCTCCCCTGCTAAGGGAGTATGGGGCCAAAAGCCCCATCGAGGGTTCGAATCCCTCTCTCTCCGCCAAATCTTTCGAGTTGACGGTGGAGCGACCGGGTTCGAGCCGATTTATTTTTTTTTACGCGCCCGTAGCTCAGTTGGATAGAGTACCTGGCTACGAACCAGGCGGTCGGGAGTTCGAATCTCTCCGGGCGCGCCATTCTCGAGAAAAACCCACCTCCGAGTGGGTTTTTCTGTATTAGGGCCATGGTGCTAGGCGTCGTGAGCTGATCGTCCGAATAGCGTTGCGCAGGATCCCCCTCGGGCGAGGGCTTGCTGAGTGCACGGCGAGTGGCGGGGCCGTGCCTTTACGTTTACCCAGTCGCCGGTCGAGGACGGCTTGGTATGCAGTTGATTCACGTCCGTGTGCCTCAGATAAGGAAGGTCAGGTTGTCGAAGGACTCGTCGCGCTCCTGCAGGGTCACGACTTTCTCGCGGATGCGAAAGCCGTCCTGCGCCGGCCTGAGCCGGTAGCGGGCCACACCGGACAGCAATGCCTGGCGGTGACGGCGCAGCAGGGCCAGGATGAACCGGCACTCGACGTCGATTTCGTCCGCGTGTTCCGCGCCGGGCTGCACCAGCACGTTGCCGATCAGGCGCGTGGTGTGGGTGGGCGGCTGCTGGGCCCAGAAGGCGCGGCTGCCCATGCGGGTCAGACGTTCGCGAAGGCGCGGCGTGTTGTCGTAGATCAGCGCGACGCTGCGCTCGGCCGGACCCTCGTGACCCGACGGCACCCAGTACACGCCGTCCTCGGTGAACAGCCCGACCCAATCTTCGTAGCGGCGCTCGTCGAGCAGCTTGGCTTCCTGATACAAAAAATGCTCGACCGCGGCCTGGTCCGGCGCGGCGGTCATCGGGCGCCCTCCTGCATAAGTTGCAGCCAGCGGCGCCAGATGCCGCGGTGGGCGGTTTCGTCCGACACGTGCGACTGGCGGCCGTGCGCGCCGATTTTTTCTTCCTGATCCAGGCCGCGGTCGTAGTACAGCCACTCCATGCCGGGCGTGCGCAGTAGGCCGTCCCACTGGCGCTGGAACATCTCAATGTCGTCCGGAGCACCGAAGCTGGCCGGGCCGTAGAAGTCCTCGTGCGCGCGAACGCGGGCGGTGTTGATTTCCGGCGCCACGTCTTCCAGCGTCACCGGGTAGGCGAACACTTCGGTGCGGTCGTAGCTGACTGGGTGGATGACGCGAATCTGGTTGTTGATCAGCACCAGGTTCGGGTAGACCAGCAAGTTGAAGCCATCGCCGCCGTTACAGGCGATCACCGTGTCGGCATAGCCCGGTCGGTCGGCATAACGGGCGCGCAGCTTGTCGTGCCAGTCCTGTTCCGACTTAGGCTTTTCGGCACCCAGGATGGCTTTGCGGTCGAAGGCACGAAAATCGATCAGCGCATGGCCATTGCCCAGCGACACGCTCTTGGCAGGGGATTGCGGGCCGACAATGAAGCCCATGCCCCGACCGATGCGGGGCTTGAGCACGTCCTCGAAGAAGCTGTGGTGCACCAGAGCCGGGTGGTAGCCGTCCATGGAGTTCTCCACCTGCTGCTTCCAGTTGCCGCGAAATTGGTAGCGAGTGACGCCGGTCTCCACGCGAATGTTGCCGCTGGGCGACAGGTCGCAGAACAGGTCGAAGAACTCCGCCGCGGCGCCCAGGTGCTCGGGCAGCGTCGGCACGTGCGGATTCAGGCTGGCGAACACGAAGCCGCGGTAGCTGTCGAGTTTGGCGACCGCCACCAGGCCCATCTGCGTCTCGTCGAACACACTCGCCTGACGATCTCGCATCGGCACGCTGACCAGCTTGCCCGAAGGATCAAAGGTCCAGCCATGGTAGGGGCACACGAAGTGTCGGCACGTCCCCTGGGTGTGGTCGTCGGCCAGCGGCACGCCGCGGTGTCGGCAAGCGTTGATGAAGACGTGCAGCGCCCCCTGCACATCGCGCGTCAGCAGCACCGGCTGTGTGCCCAGCGTGGTCGCCTTGTAGCTACCAGGCTCGGACACTTCGCTCTCATGGCCCAAAAACACCCAGGTGCTGGAGAAGACGCGCGTCATCTCCAGATCGAACACCGCCGGATCGACGAACGCTTGGCGTCGCACGCGGTGCGGCTCGATCAGGTGCGTAGGGTTGAAGCGAGTGAAGTGTTCTGCGGGCACGGCTAGTCGGTTTCAGATGGGTTGTGGGATGCGTCGGGGTAGCATCAGGATCAGCGCTATGGATTCGTCAACCGGGCCGCTGGCCGTGGTGGCAGCCTCCGGCGTCGGCCCAGCACCCTTGACCGACTGGTCGTCGATCACCACCCACTGGTCGGTGTACTGCTGGCACAGGGCCTCAATGTTGGCGGCAAGCCAAGCGCGGTTGCGCAGCATCTGCCGCAGTCGCCTGCGGTACGGCGTGATGGTGTGTAGCCCGGCGGCAATGCTAGGAGCGGTCTGAGGCATCGTCTTTCTCTCCATCAGCGGGCCAGGCCCATGCTGCGCAGCACCGCTTGCGCCTGCTCGGTCTGACGCGGCACGGCGAGGCCGCGTGTGTAGCCGTCGTTGTGGGGCGCCAACGGCTCGGTCAGATCAAACACGGTGAAACTGGTCTGGCCGACACCGCCGGAGGTTGATTGCTCCGACGGGTCCAGAAAGCACCCTGGCAGCCCTTCCACGACGAATAGATCGCGACTGCCCTGAAAGCGCACCGACAGGGCCCAGATCAGGTCATTCATGTTGCGCGGATCCAGGTCGTCGTCGACCACGATGAGGTTCTTGATCAGCCGCCCAGCGCGGCTGCCACGAGTAGCCATGGCCAGTTGGCGCACCAGGCCTGCACGATTTTGCGCCTTGCGGATCGTGATCACGGTGGTGAATCCTTCGGTTCCCAGCACCGCTACGTCGGCCACTTCCGGCACCAGGGCGCGCACTTGTGAGTAAATGTTGGCTGCGTATACCAAGTGGTCAACGTTGTGCCCCTCGGTGGGCTCACGACCCATGTACATATATTGATAGATGGCATCCGGGCGCATGCTGACCGAGACCACATCGAGCTGGGGCAGGTAAAACAGCCCCGAATGAAAACCGGGGAATTCCGAGAACGGGCCCTCCAACAGGCGCTCGGTGGGGTGGTAGTAACCCTCGATGACGATTTCGGCGCTGGCCGGCAACAGCAGTTGCGGAAACTGGCGCGAACGCACCATTTTCAGTTTCTGTCCGGTCAGCGCGCCCCAGTATTCGTATTCGGCCACGCCGTCGGGCGCCGGCATCTGCGCGCACAGGTAGTACAGCGGGTCGGCGCCGATAACGATGGCGACCGGTGCCGGCTCGCCGCGGGCGAACCACTCCCCCAGGATTTGCCCCTCGTGCTGGGCGACTTTCATGGCCAGGACACTCAGCCGGTCCGGGCCCTGTAGCTGGTAGCGACGAATCGCAATGTTCTGCCAGCGCCCATCCGGCGTGCGCACGTGGCTGATGCCGGCGGTGATATACGGCGGATTCTCGAACGCGCTGGTGGTGGGAATCGGCAACGCGGTCAGGTCGATATCGCCCCGCATAACCAGTTCCTGAAACGGCGCCGAGTCAACGATTTCCGGCTCCACCCGGCGATTGTCGGCCACCACGTCGAATACATGGCGCGGGTACTCGTCCAGGCTGCGACCGAGCGCCAGCGCCATGCGCGTCGGCGTGGTCATGCCGTCGTGAAATACGCGCCAGGCCGGGTAATCCGTGATCGCGTTGTGCAAAACGGCTGGCCCGGAGCGGTCGGCCACCTGCTGCGACACAAAAGCGATGTCGTTACGCAAGTCCACTGGGGCGTGGTTGACGTGCAGTTCGCGATGTTGTTCAAGCAGCGCCAGCCAGTCGCGCAGATCGTGGCAAGGCGTTGCCAGTTTGGGGTTCTCGTCCGCTTTCATCAGTCTGACCTCCAGGTGGAACAGCTCGCCAGTGCCTGTCCCCGTTAGGGGCAAGCACTGGCGGTTAGCCTTTAATGCGACTGGACGAAGCTACCCACGGCGGCGGAAAAATCGCTCGGATACTCGATCATGGCCCAATGCCCGCAGTGCGGCACGATGTAGCCCCAGGAGTTCTTGATCAGCTCGAGGAAGCGGTACGCGGATTCGAGCGGCACCACCAGGTCGAGCTTGCCGTTGACCACCAGCGTCGGCTGGCTGACGCGGGCGATGAACTCTTCCGGGTAGAACAGGCCGCCCTGCTGGCGCACCCACTGCATGGTGGCTGCGTAGGAGGTCTTGTTCTTCGGATCGACCGAATTCTTCCAGCGGTACTGGACCATTTCGTCGGTGATCGGGAAGTCCGGGTTGGCCAGCGACTTGATCAGGCGGACCATGCCTTCCGGCGTGTAGTCGTAGCCGACCACCGGCTGTAGAGCCGCATTGATTTCGGAGTTCAGGCCGGCGCTGCCCATCAGGATCAGCTTGTCGACCAGGTCCGGGTATTCGACCGCCACGCCCATGGCCGTGGCGCCGCCCATGGAGTTGCCGACCAGGCTGGCCTTCTTGTAGCCCAGCGCCTTGATGAAGCCGGCGATATGGTCGTAGCGGGATTTCTGGGAATACTCGAAAGTGGCCGGGTCGGGGCTGTCGGTACCACCGAAGCCGACCATGTCCACGGCGATGGTGCGAAAGTGCTTGCCAAACAGCGGCAGGCAGCCGAACCAGTTGCCGTAGCCGTTGGCGCCGGCGCCGCCGCCGTGGATCAGGATCAGCGGCTCTCCGCTACCCTGTTCGATGTAACAGGTCTTGATCCCGTTAACGTCGATGAATTTCTTCTCGTACTGCGCGTCGTTCATCACGTACTCCTCGTGTGTGATGGTGGGGAAAATTGATCGTGGAAAACCATGCAGGCAGTGGCAACCTCCAGCGCCAGCTTGGCTATATCGCCGCACCGGCTGGGAAGCCGTCGATAGCAGGGCGTCCGGTCGCTGCTCACGGGCTGCCCCCGGCCAGGGCCTGTGTCTGGATCCCGCGCGCGCAACGGCTGGACAGCCGGCGCCATTCGAGCAGGTTACGGTCCTGCTCGAACAACTGCTCCTCCAGCCAGCCCCAGTCGTCGGCGTAGAACTCCTGCATCGCTTCGCGGGCCCACAGGTCGTCGTCGTTGATGCCGCGCAGGGCCAGCGGTTCGTGCAGGGCGGCGCATTCGGCGTGGAAGTCGGCTTCCTGCTGCGGGGTGGTGACGCCGCATTTCTCGATCACCTGGTAGTACATGTGGTGGTCGTCGTCGTGCGGGGTGTAGAACTCGTACTGCACCATGTCGGCTTCGGGATGGTGCTCGACGCTCAGAATCCCCGGCATCCATAGCGAGATGGTGTGGATGGTGTTGTGCTTGCCGGTCGGGGCGCGCGTGCGCAGCACGGTCTGGCCACCCAGGGTGGCCTCGAACAGTGGCCGGTAGTGCTTGACCATGTTGTCGACCACGCCGCGCGGGGCGGCCGGGTCCTCGCGCAGGTCCAGTTGCAACTCACCAGCACTGGCGAAGCCCAGCGGCAAAGCCGAGTCGCGCCCGGCGATGAACGGCGAGTCTTTGTGGATGAAGATGTGCGTGGTGTCGAAGCCGTTCTCGGCCCCCAGGCGCCAGTTGGCCTTGACCAGCCGGCGGATGCCATAGGCGGCGCGGTCGGCGTC
The DNA here is from genome assembly GCF_041601295.1 of Immundisolibacter sp. NCBI lineage: Bacteria > Pseudomonadati > Pseudomonadota > Gammaproteobacteria > Immundisolibacterales > Immundisolibacteraceae > Immundisolibacter > Immundisolibacter sp. Next base: position 3,673 of record NZ_JBFIII010000021.1, on the reverse strand, counting down.
CAGGAATCCGGGTGGCAGGTCGGTGTCCAGCGACGGGGCTTCGATATCGCCCAGGAAAACGAACACCAGGCCCTTGGCTTCGTGCGCCGGGTAGGTCTTCAGCGCGCGGGTGCCGATCATCTTGCTCGACGGATCGGTCAGGATGTCGCACAGCTTGCCGTCGGCCCACTGATAGGTCCAGCCGTGGTACCAGCACGAGATGGTGTCCTTGCTATAGCACTCGATCTTTTGCGACAGCGGCACGCCGCGATGTAGGCATTGGTCCTTGATGCAATAAATCTTGCCGTCGATGCGCCGCAGCAGCAGGGACTCGCCCAGTAGCTTGGTGGGCCTGACCTCGCCCTCGGCCAGATCGGCTGCGAACAACGCCGGGTACCAGTGGTTGCGAAAACCGAGTTTGGCCTCGTAGTACGGCCGCCAGTCGCGGATTTGCTGGCCGATGTCGGGGTTAACGAGCGGTTTGTTCACGCAGGGCTCCGGTTCAGACGTGGTACAGGTCGAGCGTGGTGTCGACCAAGTCGTTGGTCAACACGATGGTTTTGTGGGCGATGCGCCAGCTGCCGGCTTCAAGGCGCAGCGTGTGCCGGTAGCTGCCGGCGTAGGACCAGGTGCGTCGGGCCCGGTAGACCTGCGTGTGCCAGCGCGAGTCCACCACGGCGGCGCCTGTACTGAACTGAGTCACACGCACGCTGCCGATCAGGTGCGAGGTGCGCGGCAGTGGGGTCGAGGCAGCTGAATCGCCACTACTCCAGCGCCAGGCCCGGTCCGATAGCGCCGGCTTGCCTTCCACATAGAACAGCGATACCTCGCGCATTGGGTCGCGCGTGAGCTGGTGCTCGGCGTCCCACGCCGGCGCCCACAACACCGCGTCGTCGGTGTACAGGGCCAGCCAGTCGTCCCAGCGCTGCTCGTCGAGACACGCGGCTTCCTCGTGCAGCACGTCGCACAGCGCCTGCCAGGTGGCGAAGTCAGGTGCTCCGCTCATGCGCTGTTACGGGTCATCAAGCGCAGCCATTCGTCGTACTGGCTCATGGTGCAGCCCTCGTAGCCGATGATGCCGCTGCTCTCCAGCGGGATGCCCAGGCCGCGGGCCACCTCGTCGTCGCCACTGACGCGGTTATGCAGGCCGAACGCAATGAAACTGTCGTCGGCATCGGCCCCGAGCGCGCCCTGGTGGCACTGCTCGAATTCTTCGTTGTCGTCCGGCGTGCCCATGCCGCTGGCCATGAAGAATTCCTCGAACTGTCGCAGCCGGTGGCTGCGCTCTCGGTCGCTTTCGGTTACCGGCGCCATGCAGTAGAAGGTGATTTCCGTGCGATCCACCGCCACCGGGCGGAAAGTGCGGATCAGGGTCGCCATCTGGTCCAGCATGTGCAGGTTCGGGTACACGGACAGGTTGCGAAAAATGCTGGTCATCCACTCGGCCCGCGCGGGGCCGAACTGGGCCTTGAGACGCTCTCGTTGCTGGTAGATGGGACGGGCCTCGGGATTCGGGAAGTTGAACCAGATACTGGTGTGGCCGTGGCCGAAGGTCCATTGGCCCCCACGCTTCTCGTGCATCTTGTCTATCTGCAGCGTACGCACCGCGGCCGAGCGTTCGTTCTTGCGTTTGGAGACGCCCAACAGGGATTTGTGGGCGTAATCCGGGTGCAGGCCATCGCCGCCGCCGTTCTCCAGCATCAGTTTCCAGTTGCCGTGGTAGAGGCAGGTGGAGGCACCGGGCAGAAGCGTGATGCCGTCCGGACACTGGTCGACCAGCATGTCGATGAAGGTGGCGGCACCGCCCAGGTGGTCGTTCAGCGACGGCACGTCCGGGCTCAGGCTGGCGTAGACGAAGCCGCGGTAGCACTCGACCCGGGCGATGCGCCGCAGGCTGATGTCTCCGGTCGAGAAGTCGGCCGGGTAGCCCTGCTCGGCGCGCTGCACCCACAGCGCCTTGCCGTCGGCGTCGAAGGTCCAGCCGTGGTAGGTGCAGGCGTGGTGCTTGCGGTTGCCACGCTCGGTGCGGCACAGGCGGGCGCCGCGGTGCGGGCAGGCATTGAGGAAGCCCTGAATCTTGCCCTCGCCATTGCGCTGCACGAACACTGCGCGGCGGCCCATCCAGGTGCTGAAATAATCGTAAGGTTTGGGCAACTGGCTCTCGTGGCACAGGAAGATCCACGAGCCCTCGAAAATGCGTTCCAGTTCCAGCTCATACAGCTCCGGGTCGGTGTACAGCGAGCGGTTGACGCGGTAGATGCCTTCGTCCGGCCGGCGGTCGAACAGGCTGGCCAGGTAGGTCGGCGAGCCCTTGTCCACGGGCGCGCCACGGTGCGGTGCGTTCATAGCGTGACTCCGACGTTGACGGGAGGTAGTGGGCGATTCAGCCCCGACGCCGGGCGTGCTGGATGCCGTGGTTGTGCTCGCTGGCCAGCTTGCGCCAGGCCATGATGCAGGCATCGGCCTCGAACAGCTGTTCTTCCAGCCAGCCCCAGTCGTCCTGGTAGAACGGCTGCGTGGCTTCGCGGGCCCAGATGTCGTCGTCGTTGAAGCCGTGCGCGTACAGGTCTTTCCACAGGGCTTCGTACTCGGCGGCGAACTCGGCGTCCGCGTCCGGCCCCTCGACCACCTTGGTCGAGCAATGGATATACCAATGGCTGTCGGCGTCGCGTGGCACATACCACTCGAAATGGATCAGCTCCGGGTCCGGGAACGGGTCGACCTTGAGTACGCCGGGCATCCACAGGGATATCTCGTTGGCGATGCGCTTGTCGCCGCCGTGGATGGCCCGGCGCACCACCTCGCCGTGTACGCTGCCCTCGAAATGCGGCACGCCGCGCTCGGCCAGCAGATCGAAAATGCCGATGTTGCCACCCCCGGTGTGGCGGACCTCGAACAGCGGCTCGGTGTTGTCGGGCTTGGGTGCAAAACCCAGAGGCAGCATGGTCTGGTTGCCGCGAATTAGCCGCGAGTCCTTGTGGATGAAGATGTGCGTGGTGTCGAAGCCGTTCTCGGCGCCAATGCGCCAGTTGGCATTCACCAAGCGACGCAGCGGCTGCACCCGCCGGTTCGGTTCGTCGAAGCCGGGCGGCAGGTCGCTTCCGATGGGGGTGGGCTCGGTATCGCCCAGGAACACGAACACCAAACCCTGCACCTCCTGGGCCGGGTAGGTTTGCAGGGCGCGGGTACCGATCACTTTGCTCGACGGATCGGTCAGGATGTCGCACAGCTTGCCGTCGGCCCACTGGTAGGTCCAGCCGTGGTACCAGCAGGTGATGGTGTCCTTGCTGTAACACTCGAGCTTGCGTGACAGCGGCACGCCGCGATGTAGGCATTGGTCCTTGATGCAGTAGACCTTGCCATCAATGCGATTGATCAACAGCTTTTCACCGGCCAGCTCGAACGGCACCGGCTTGCCTTCGGCCACTTCGCTGCTGTTCAGGGTCGGATACCAATGGTTGCGAAAGCCGAGTTTGGCTTCGGCATAGCCGCGCCAGTCGCGGATGCGGTCCAGGACTTCGGGATTGACCAGAGGAGTTGCGGGAGTATTCATGCGTGTCCTTGCGTGGGAGTCGAGACTGAATCCGTTCAGAAGTCCATAAGGCCCCGATAACCGCGCCAGAAGGAGCGGATCAGGGCTTCGTCGACCAGGCTATCGGTGCTGTCCGTGCCGCGTCCGCCGAGGGCGTCGTAG